>NZ_AXVU01000044.1:0-49084 GCF_000482585.1 Streptomyces sp. CNQ329
GGTGTCGGTGTCGGGGTGGGGCGGTGTCGTGGGGGCTCCCCCCGGGCCACCCCGCTTGTTGATTGTCGGGCCTGCGTCCGGCGTCAAGGGCGCCCCCTTCCGCTTCGCTGCGGGGGCGTCGCTGCGCGATGGGGCTTCGCCCCACCCTTGACTCCGGACTCCGGCCCGTGACAGACCGGCAGCTAAGGGTGGCCCAGGGGGAGCGGGCACCCTCCGGCAGGGCTACGGATGCCGTGCCCGGCCGACGGAGGGCCGGGAGGCCGGAGTCGGGCCTGCCCCGGTCGCGGGCGCCCCGGCAGACGGGGGCCGGGACACCGGCGCCGTCCTGCTCCGGTCGCGGAAGCTCCGATAGACGGGGGCAAAGCCCCGGAGTGGGTCTGTCCTGGTCGCGGGCGCGCCGGCAGACGGGGGCCGGAGGCCGGTGCCGGGTCTGTCCTGGTCGCGGGTGCGTCGGCGTCGGCGGTCGGAGCCCCGGAGTTGGGTCTGTCCTGGTCGCGGGTGGACTGGTGGGCGGGGGCCGGGCGCCGGTGCCGGGGTCCTCCGGTCGCGGGCGCGCCGGTGGTCGAGGGGCCGGGAACCGGAGTTGGGTATGTCCCGGGTGCCGATGCACCCGGCGGGCACCCGGTGCTGGGCAGCGGGTTCGTGGTGGACGGCGGGTCCGTTGGGTCGCGGGGTGTGCGTGGGTGGGCGAAAGTCGGGGCGCGTGGGCGTTTTGGGTAGGTTTGATGGGTGGGGTGCTGCGAGTTTGTCTCGGTGGCTTGCGCGCGGGCCGCTTCTGGGCGGGGGTTCGGGGCTTCGGGGGGTTTTGTGCGTGTCGCGGGGCGAAACCCCACCCCCGCGGGCGATTTAGTCCGGTTTGGCGGGTCTGTGGCGGCCAGTTTGTGCCGGTAGCCTTCATTCCGGGCCGCCTGGGCGGTGACGCGCACCGACCGGGCGGGGCGATGTGCGCCGCGGAGAAAAACTCGGGCGACCAGGGGCGTTTGCCCTGGTTTGGTGGGCTGGTTGGGGTGGCTTCGCACCGGAAGCGCTCCCTCCGGGCCGCCCAGGCGGCTGCGGGAAAGAGGTGAGGCCCCTTGGCGCGCCTGGCGGGGCGGAATATGGCCTTCCAAGGCCCGGACCGGCCCGGATCCAGGGGCGCGGAGGGTTCTGTGCGTGTCGCGGGACGAAACTCCACCCCCACGGGTGATTTAGCCTAGTTTGGCGCGCCTATGGCGGCGAGTTCGTGCCGGTAGCCCCCATTCCGGGCCGCCTGGGCGGTGACGCGCGCCGTCGGGGCGGGTCGGTGCGTGTCGTGGAGCAAAACTCGGATACCGGGGGGTGTTTGCCCTGGTTGGTGGGCTGGTTGGGGTGGCTTCGCACCGGAAGCGCTCCCTCCGGGCTGCCCGGGCGGCTGCGGGTAAGGGGTGAGGCCCGTTGGTGCGCCTGGTGGGGCGGAATATGGCCTTCAAGGCCCGGATCGGCCCGAATCAGGCCGGATCGGGGGGTGTTACCGCGAGTTACGACCAGATTCCTCCGCCCAAGGCTCCCACGCGGGCTCCCCCCGGCCGCCCATGCCCTCGCTCGCCACGGACCGTCGTGTGCGAACCGACCCGACCAACGCCGGCCTTCCCTCCAGCCCACCGGAGCCACCCGCGACCGCGCGGCACCGGAACAGAGACAGCCCGCGCCCCGCATCGCCCCGGTCCGGTTCGCCGACCGGAACGGAGACCGCCCGCGCGCGGGGCGCGCCGGCTCCGGCGGGCCGGCCCCCGTCCGCCGGGCACCGACCCGTACGACAACTCAAGGGGTGCCGCTCCCCCTGGGCCACCCTTAGCTGCCGGTCTGTCACGGGCCGGAGTCCGGAGTCAAGGGTGGGGCGAAGCCCCATCGCGCAGCGACGCCCCCGCAGCGAAGCGGAGGGGGCGCCCTTGACGCCGGACGCAGGCCCGCACACTCAGGAGATGGGTGGCCCGGGGGGAGCCCCAACGACACAGGCCAGCACCGGCACGGACCCCACCGCACCCGCCACCGTCAGGGACGGCCATCTACCCCGGCGCGGCCATCTACCCCGGCGCGGCCATCTACCCCGGCGCGGCCATCTACCCCGGCGCGGCCATCTACCCCGGCGCGGCCATCTACCCCGGCGCGGCCATCTACCCCGGCGCGGCCATCTACCCCGGCGCGGGCACCCCCGCACACCGGCCCACCCCCCGCACCAACCCCCGCCCCGGCACGTACCCCCGCACACCGGTCCGCTCAGCGAACCACCGCCCACCCCGGCTCGTACGCCTCGGACCCGCTCCACTCGCCCCCGCCCAGCCGCCGACGCCGGTAACCGGGGCTCACTGTCAGAGCGGGCGCATACCCTTGGGCGGGTGTGAGGGGACGTCTTGTGCACGTCCCGGTCGGCCTCCCACGGGACCTCCCGGCGGGCCTCCCACGGGACCTCCCGGCGGATCCCCCGGTGGATGCCCCGTGGGCGGTGGGTGCGACAGGCCGTCGCGTCCCGCTACGGCTTGAAGTACTCCGACATCATCTCGCTCACCCACTCCGGCTGCCTGACCTCCTCCGGGCGGAACTCCGCCATCACCGGCTTCAGATCGATGACCGGCGTCCCCGACACCGCGTCGAGGCCCACCACCGTCAGTTCCCGCCCGTCGACCGACTCGATCGCGCAGGACGTCACCCCGATCCGGTTCGGTCTTCGCGGGCCGCGGCCCGCGAAGACGCCCATGGGCGGGAGGTCGGTGCGACCGCGGTAGGGGCGGGGTGCGCGGTAGTCGCCGTCGTCCGCTTCCGGGAACCGGTCGAAGAGGAAGAGGACCTCCACGTGGGAGAAGCCCTCCAGGCCCGTCAGGCAGTCCTCGCCGAAGCGTTCGTCGACGGTGATCGTGCTGCGGACGGCACCCCAGTTGTCCGTGTGCTGGACGTCCGTCCGGTCGTTCCGGACCGTTCCGATCGGCGTGATCTCGTAGCTGGGCATGGCCCGAGGCTATCCCCGCCGCGCCCGCCGCCTCTCCGCCGCGCCTGCCGCCTCTCCGCCGCGCCCGCCGCCTCCCCGCGACGTCCGCCCTCGTCAGCCGTTCCGGTTCACCCAGAACGACGGGCACGTCACACCCCTCTCCTGTGCCTTGTCCAGCGCCCGGAGACGTTCCCCGCGGATCGTTTCCATATCGAGCGACGGGTTAGCGGGGGCACCGCGGTAGTAGGTGATCTCGTCCCGGCCCAGATCCTCCACCAGCAGCGGCTCGCCGCGGGCGAAGGGCTTCTCGCCGTTCCACTCCACCGGGTCCGGAACCCGTACTGTCACGCGGCTCTCCGTCGACGGGGGCACGTGCCAGCGGACGCCGGTCAGGGTGACCTCCACCCACGGGAACGCGTCCGCGGAATGCGGCACCTGCTCCACGCCGGCCACCGTGCCCTCCAGCAGGCGTTTCGTACACGCGGCGTTCTCCAGCAGCGTCAGCCCCTTGCCGTCCGCGTCGGCGTCTCCCGCGCCGCCCCCCGCCCTACCGCCCGTTTCCGCGCCGCCGATCGCCGTGTACGCAAGGAAGCAGAACGCTGCCATCGCCGCGGCGCTCACCGCCACCGCCAGCGTCCGCCGGACCCGCCGGACCCGCTGTACCCGCCGTACCGGCCGCACCCGGGGAGCCCTCTGCGACGGCGCGGCCCGCCCGCCCGCCTCCCCCGGGGCCTCCTCCCCCGGGGCCTCCGCCCCGACCGTCTCCGCCCCGACCGCCTCCCCCGCGACCGCCTCCTCCGCGATCATCCCCAGCGCCTTCCGTAGCCGCTCCTCCCCCCCGCCCCCCCCCCCCCCCGCCTCCCCCGGGGCCTCCTCCCCCGGGGCCTCCGCCCCGACCGTCTCCGCCCCGACCGCCTCCCCCGCGACCGCCTCCTCCGCGATCATCCCCAGCGCCTTCCGTAGCCGCTCCTCCTCCGCCTCCGTCAGACCCGGCACCTCACCTCACCTCCGTCTCGCGCAGCCGCGTGCGCAGTGTCGCCGCCGCCCCGTGCAGGCGGCTCTTGACCGTGCCCTCCGGGATGCCCAGCGCCTCCGCGATGTCCTTCACCGGCAGGTCCGCGTAGTAGCGCAGCACCACCACCTGGCGCTGGCCGGGCGGCAGTTCCTCCAGACCCTCCGCGACCGCCAGCGCCAGCAGCCGCGCGTCCTCGGGGTGTTCCGCCGGGCGGGTCCAGCGGGCGGCCAGGCGGTCGCGGAGGCCCGCGTCGCGGGTGCGGCCGCGGTGCCAGTCCGCGGCGACGCGCGAGGCGACGGCCGCTGCCCAGGCCGCCGGGTTGCGGACCGGGGCGCGGTCCGGGCGCGTCTGCTGTTCCAGCAGCTTGAGCTGGACCTGCTGCACGCCGTCGTCGAGGTCGCCGAACGGCACGCCGCCGAGCGCGAGTACGGCCCGCACCCGGTTCGCGTCGGCGGCGGACAGCGCGCGGTCCCCCTCGTGCGCCGGTCTGCGGCGGACTGCCATCCCGTCCCCTCCCTCGGCATGCCTGCAACCGCGTCAGGGCTATGACGGAGTACGGGTGCGGAACGTTCGCCCGGACCGCGGACTCGCCGCGCTCACCCCGGCACCCTCGCCAGCGCGTCCACCTCCACCCGGAACTCCGGGCTCACCAGCCCCGCCACCTGCACCAGGGAGCTGGCCGGCGGGAGCGCCGGGTTCTGGAGTTCGTCCCGTACGCGGCGGAAAGCCGGCAGGTCGGAGAGGTCCGTCAGGTAGACCGTCAGCTTCACGATGTGCTCCAGGCCGGAACCAGCCGCTCGAAGTGCCGTGCCGAGGTTCGCGAAGACCTGGCGCACCTGTGCCTCCGCGTCGTTCTCGCCCACCAGGTGGCCGTCCTCGTCCAGGGGCACCTGGCCGGAGACGGCGACCATCGTTCCGGTGAACGTCACGGCGTGGCTGTAGCCGTTGACCGGCGGGGATCCTTCGGGTCGGACGATGTGCTGCTGCATGCGCGTGCTCCGCTCGTCGATCAGATGTAGCGACCTCGAAACTACCTTCCGCGCGAATCTTGCTTTCCCTCGCGCCACGGGTGATATCAGGACACGTCATCTTCCATCCCCGCGCCGAGGGCCGCTCGGTGGCAGCCTGGAGAGCGACGACGTGCACGAGCGAAACGGGGGCGAGTCCATCGTGCGCATTGTGGTGATCGGTGCAGGCGTGATCGGTACGGCGCTGGCGGCGCAGCTCGGTGACGGGGGACGGAGAACGGGCGGGCCGGTGCAGGTGTGGCTGCTGGACGGCGGCGAGCCGGGGGCGGGAACCACGGCCAGCTCGATGGCCTGGATCAACGCCCACTCCAAAACCCCGCGGCACTACCACGAACTGGCGGTCTCCGGCATGCGCGCCCACGCCGCCCTCGTACGGGCGATCGGCCCGGCCGCGTACGCGGCGGGCGGGGCCGGCGGCGGGGAGAGACCCGGGTGGTACCGCCCCGGCGGTGCGCTGCGGTGGGCCACCGGCGGGGCGGGCCTCGACCAGCTCGGGCGGACGGTCGACCGGCTGCGGGACTGGGGGTACGCGGCGGAGTGGATCCCGGTGCCCCGCGCCCGGGAGCTGGAGCCCGCGCTGCGGATCGAGGACGCCGCCCAGGTCGCGTACTTTCCCGACGAGGCGGCCGTCGATCCGGGACCGCTCGTCGCCCATCTCCTCGCCACCGCCCGCGACCGCGGCGTGCGCGTCCGTACCGGCGAGGCCGCCCGCGTCGTGGCCATCGACACCGCCGGCGGCCGGGTGCGCGGCGTGCGGTGCGCCGGGGGCGAGACGCTGCCGGCGGATGTCGCGGTGTGCTGCGCCGGGTGGCGGACCCCGGCGGTCGCCGCGCTGGCCGGTGTGCACGTGCCGCTGGTGCCCGGCGACGCGCCGGGGTCCGAGGCGCCGACGCTGCTGGCCCACCTCCTGCCGGACGCCGCCGCGGGCCCGCCGCTGACCCGCATGGTGCTCAGCCCGCGCCTGCATGCCCGCCCGCTCGCCGGCGGGCGCGTCTATCTGGAGGCGCTGGACCTCAACGACGAGGTGGACCGGCACACACCCGCCGACCGCGTCACCGCGCTCGGCCGCGAACTCCACGCCCGCGCCCACGACATGCTGCCGGTCGTCGCGCAAGCCGCCCGGCTGGTGGATGCCCGGGTGTGCACGCGACCGCTGCCGCCGGACGACAACTCCATCGTCGGCAGGCACGCCGAGACCGAGGGGCTGTACTCCGTCGTGACGCACAGCGGCATGACCCTGTCGCTGCGGCTGGGGGAGCTGGTGGCGCGGGAGCTGCTGACCGGCCGGGAGGCGCCGGAGCTGGCGCCGTACCGGCCCGCCCGGTTCGTCCGCTGAGACGCGCGGGCCGGCGGCGGCCCGTCACTTCAGCACCCGCGCCGCCCGGTAGGAGAACTCCCGCGCCGCCGGCACGTTCCGGAACCTCCGCAGCCGCTCCCGGAACCCGGCGAGATAGCTCCGTACCCGCTCCGACCGGATGTGCTCGGTCGCCCGCAGCGTGCCCGTGGCGACCTGGCAGGCGTGCTCGACCTCCCGCTGCTGGAGCCACGCGGTGGCCAGCACGACGCGGGTGAAGGCGACGCTGCGCGCGTACCGGTCCGTGCGGGCCGCGATCCCGTGCTCCGCGTGCGGCCGGGCGGCGCGCCCCTGCCGCAGGTCGACGAGGCAGTGCGCGATCTCGTCGTGCAGTTCCGCGCCGCTGAAGTAGCGCAGCCACACCGGCTCCTGGGCGGGAGTGCCGGCGGACAGGGAACTCTCCGCCTGGGAGAGGGAGATCGCGGTCGCCCGCGGGTCGCGCAGCCGGGCGTGGGCGCGTGCGGCCATCGCGTGCAGGACGGCCCGGCCGGCGGGGCTGAGCCCGGGTTCGGCGAGGCCGGCTTCGGAGAGTTCGACGGCTTCGCGGTAGTCGCCGAGGTGGACGGCCTGGTGGGCGAGGGTCCCCAGGATCTTGGCGGCGAACGCGCGGTCGTGGCCGTGGTATGCCATGTCGAGCGCGAGCCGCAGGTAGCGCCGGGCCGCGCCGTGCCGGCCGGTGTCGTACAGCAGGTGCGCGGTGTGGTGGGTGGCGAGGGACGCGGCGCGGAACAGGTTGCGGCCGACCGCGCCCGTGTAGCTGCTTTCGAGCATGGGCAGCACGTCGGTGCGCAGGTGGGTCATCGCGATCGAGCGGACGGCGCCGCCGCCGTAACGGTTGTCGAGCATCGCCAGGTGCTCGGTGAGTGCGTGGATCTTCGTGATGTCCGCCTGTCCGACGCGGTACGCGCCCACCGCGCGCTGCGGCGGCGCGGGCGGCGTGGCGCTGCGCCACCGGCGGACGGAGTTCTGCAGCACGGCGGCGGACACGGGCGGCAGGGCGTAGCGCGGGTCGGCGTCCCAGAGCTGGCCGGCGGTACGGACGGTGCCCTGCGGCGTCGACGGGCCGCGCAGGCCGAGGTCGTCGGGAGGCAGCCGGCGGCCGATCGGGGGGCCCCCGCCCGCGCGGGCGTAGCCGGCGGGGGAGGGGGTGCCGCCGCCCGTGCGGGCGTAGTCGGTGGGGGAGAGGGCACTTTGGCCGGTGAGGGCGTATCCGAGGGAAGGGGCGCCCCTGCCCGGCGGGGCGTACTCGGCGGGGGAAGGGGCGGCGATGTCGTCGGGGGTGATGTCCCGGCCGAGCCGGCGGGAGAACACCGCGGCGATCAGCTCGGGCGGTACGGAGGAGCCGAAGCTGCCGCGCAGCCATCGCTTGACGTACGTGTGCGTGCAGCGCAGTTCGAGACCGCGGCGCCGGCCCAGTTCGCGCACCTGACCGGCGAGGGAGGTCGGGGTCAGCCCGGACTCCCGCATGAGTGCGGCCAGCCGGACGTTCACCCGCACGTACCCGGCCCCGGGGCGCGCGCCGGTCCCGGCCGGAGACCCGGTCCCGGCCGGAGACCCGGTCCCGGCCGGAGACCCGGACCCGGTGCGGGGTCCGTTCCGGGCTCCGGTTCCCGCCGGCCCCCTGTCCGCCGGTCCGCCCTGCTCCGCCCCGGGTGCCGTCCGTTGCCGTCTGCCCGCCCGTCCGCCCGCTTCCCGCCCGGCGTCCGCGCTCCCCCCTACGGCCCTCAGGCGCTCCCGCGCGAACCGGTTGCGCCACCGGCAGACCGTCGCCGCGGTGATCCCGAAACGTGCCGCCACTTCCCCGTTGGACTCCCCCGCCGCGCACGCGAGCACGATCCGGCAATGGAGCCGTTTCGGGGCCGGGGTGGCATTGTTTGCGACCAGGTGTTCGAGGAAGTGGAGTTCCCGGTCGGTCAATGTCAACCGGGTGGTGGGCCTGCCTCGCGTCATGGTCGCGCATTATTGCCTGCCGGGCGCATGCGGAAGGCCCGTCTCGACCGGATGACCCTCGAACGACCAGGATGATTACCTGATTTATTGCGTGTCCAGTGCGTGAACGCTCTGCACTCCCTCGGAACTTACACATGGCACTTGCCAGCAGGCAGGCTACGGAGCGCAAAGTTCCGGTCTGAGCCGGCAGATCGAGGTAACGCATACATGACCACGACGGGACCACCCGCCGACGGCCACACCCCGCAGCCCGCGGACGACGCCCCCCGGGGCGACGCCGTGGACGCCCCAGAGACGCCGGGCGACCCAGACGGCGAGCGGGAGCCGGAGTCCGGCTCCGTACCGCCGCCGCCGACGCTGCTGCGCGTCGAGCTGGCCAAGCGCGGCTGGGCCAGATTCTCCACCTTCGAGGTCCACTACACGCACGCCGCGCGCAAGGCCGCCGCCGAGTACGGCGACCCGCGGCTCGCCAGACTCACCATCTCCAGCACCACCTTCAAGCGGTGGCTCGCCGGGGAACAGATCCCGCGCGGCAACGCCGGCACCGTCCTGGAGCACATGCTCGGCATCGACGTCGACGCGCTCCTCGGCCCGGCGCCCACGCGCACGTTCACCACGCCCCGCCTCCCCGACGACGCCTCCCTCGCCACGGCCCGCGCGCTCGACGTCACCTGGTCCACGTCCTTCCTCTCGCCCACCGCGCCGGCCCCCGGCGGCGGCGGGGTCTGGCAGCTCGACGGCCACCGCGTCTTCGACGGCACCTCCGTGGCCGTGCAGTTGTACGAGGCGGAGGCCGGCTCGGACAGCGTTGTCATCGGACCCGACGACCATCCGCACCTGCGCGACTTCATCCGCCCCGCGCGCCGCGCCCTTCTGCTCGCCGCGCTCGGCGCGCGGCGCGGCGAGGGGCTGTTCGTCCTTGACGCCGTCCGCGCCCGGCAGCCCGTCGCCGCGGACCCGGTGGACGTGCTGCCGATCCCCCGCGCGTACCGGCTCGACGACCTGACGTACGGCATCCTCTGGGCCGTGCTCAACCTCGACGACGGCCTCCTCGCCGACGACGCCGTGCTGGAGGCGGAGCGCAGCGGCCTGGACGACTTCCTGACCCGCGAGCGGTCCGCGGTGGCCCGCTCGGCGATGCCGGAGCTGTCCGACGTCGGCACCGCGTGGCTCGGCTCGCACGTCTGCGACCAGCACATCCTGCGCGAACTGCGCGCCGACTCCGGCGAGCCGCCGGTGTTCTGGGCGCGCGAGCAGTACGGCGAGGAGGCCGCGGCGTGGCTGTTCTTCCGGCACAAGCACACGTACCTGCGGTCGCTGCGCGACACGCTCGCGGACGCCGACCGCCCGTACGGGCACGCCTTCTGCCTGCCGCACAACGCGGTCAAGACCAGCGAGCGCTACGAGCGCACCCTGCTGTTCCTGACGCTGGCGCTGCTGGAGCGGCACGGGCTGACCACCTGGGTGTGCACGGAGCCGGAGTACGCGCAGGTGGACGGGTTCGCGCTGCTGCCCGGTGAGCGGGTGGTCATCGCCAACTGGCTGCGCACGGACGGCATCTGGCAGGTCGACACCACCAGCCACTGGGCGCGGCTGCGCGCGTACGCCGACGCCGTACGGCACGCGCAGACGCACAGTGTCACCGACGGCGCCACCGCGCCGGAGCGGCTGCGCCGGCTCGCGGCCCACCTGGATCTCGACTGGGCGTGGCTGACGGCCCGGTGCGCGGAGCTGGGACGCTACGGCAGCGCCGGGATGCTCCGGCCGCGCAGCCGGCTGATCGGCCTGGAGGAGCTGGACGACGTGCTGCGTTACGTCGGGGACCTGGGGGAGGGCGGCCCGGCGCGGAGCGCCCCCGCGACCGGGGGTCCCGGCCTCTTCGCCGGCGCCCTGACCGGCGGAAACCGAACGCAATTCCGGTCCGGCCGGCCCTCCGGGGGGCGAAGTTGACGCATACGTTCGAACCCCCGGAAAGCGACCCCCAAACGACCCCGCGGACCGGTGGCAACGACACCCGTAGCTGAGCAATGTAGGTGTGGCTCACGGTGCAGTTGAGACCACCGTGACCATCCGATGTGTGTGCGCCGCGGGCGCACTGCCCGGCAGACGGCCGGAAGAACGCCGCACGACGCCGTACGACAGTGCAGCCAGAGGCTGTCCTCGTACGGCCCATCCAGCGAGGAAGCCCATGTCCGACCACCCCGCTCCCGCCGGGAACGCCGGCCCCCGCCAGGGCCGCCTCCCCTCCCGGCGGCGCCGCGCGGGCCGCGCCCTGCGCGCCCGGCTCTGGCGGGTCACGCTGCTGCCGGTGACCGCCGCGCTGCTGGTGGGCGGCGCCACGACGTACGGCGCGCTCATAGGCGGGTCGACGAGCGCCGAGACCCGCATGATCATCGGTGCCGGAGTGCTGGCCGTGGTGGGCATCACGGTCCTGGCGATACTCCGCATCGGCGCGCTCGCCGACGCCATCGACGCCGAAGAAGACGCCCGTACCGAACGGAACCTGGAGCTGACCGCGCTCCTCGAAGCCTCGCAGCGCGAGCTGATGCGCCTGGTGGACCAGGCGCAGCGCGGTGAACGCCCCGAGCCCGAGGCGCTGTCGCTGTCCACCGTGCCCCCCACCGCCGCCCCCGACGCCACCCCCGAATCGGTGGAGCGGCTGCTGCAGGCCACCGTGCACACCGCGCTCAAGGCGGTCGTGGACGTCTCCTCCCGCGGCCGTATCGAGGTCTTCGTCAACCTCGCCCGCCGGCTGCAGAACCTCGTCATCCGCTCCCTCGACGAGCTGGACGGGCTGGAGAAGCAGGTCGAGGACCCGGACCTGCTGCACGGCCTCTTCCAGCTCGACCACCTCGTCACCCGGCTGCGCCGCCAGGTGGAGAGCCTGGCGATCCTCGGCGGCGCCGTGCCGCGCCGCATCAGCCGGCCGATGCCGGTGAACGCCGTGCTGCGCTCGGCCGTTTCGGAGGTCGAGGACTACGGGCGCGTCAAGCTGGTGCCGCCGATGGCCGGCGTGCTGGAGGGGGCGGTCGCCCCCGACGTCATCCACCTGATCGCCGAACTCGTCGAGAACGCCGCCGGGTTCTCCCCGCCCGAGACCAAGGTCGAGCTGCGCGTCGAGCCGGCCGCCGCCGGTCTCGTCGTGGAGATCGACGACCGGGGGCTGGGGCTCCAGTCCGACACGCAGGACCGGATGAACACCCTGCTGAGCCGGGCCACGCCGCAGGCCGTCGACGACCAGATCAAGGACGGCCGCATCGGCCTGCTCGTCGTCGCCCACCTCGCGCGCCGGCACCGCATCCCCGTCCAGCTCCAGCGCAACGTCTACGGCGGCTGCCGCGCCACCGTGCTGCTGCCCAACGCGCTGCTGATGGACCCGGAGGAGAAGGAGCGCCGGTCCGCCGGCGCCGCCCGCGAACAGGAGCCCGCGGTGGCCGCCGCGCCGCAGCCGCAGCCCGCGCTCGGCGCCGCCGACGCCGACGAGCGCCGCCCGGCCGCCGTCGCGAGCACCGCCGCCGCGCCGCTGCCCGCGAGGTCCGCCGGGGCCGCGGGCACCGCCGGGGCCGCCGGGTCCGCGAACGGCCTGCCCCGGCAGCGGCAGCAGAGCGCCCACGAGATCAACGGCGCGCCCCAGCTCACCGGTGCGCACGAGACCACGGGCGCACACCGGATGACCGGCACCCCCGAGACCACGGGCGCGCACCGGATGGCGGGTACGCACCGGACCGCCGGCGCCCGCGACACCGCCGGTGCGTACGACAACACCCCCGCCTACGACGGCACGGAGTACGAAAGCACCACCGCGTACGAGAACACCGCCGCCCACGAGCGCACCCCCGCCCACCCCTCATCCGCCGCCGGCCACCCCGACGCCACCCCGCACACCCCCGACCCCGCGGCCGGCTACACCCCCCGTCACGCAGCCCCCGCCCCGGCCCCCGGGCAGCGCCCCCCGCTGCCCGAGCGCTCCGGCAGCCACCTGGTGCCCGAGCTGCGCCGTGAACGGGGCGTGCCCGGCGGGGCGTCCGGCCGCGCGGCGCCCTCGGCCACCCCCCTGAACACCGGCCTCATGGCCAGCTTCACCGCCGGCTCCCGCGCCGCGGAGGACGGCGACCAGTGGGCCGCCGGCTACGTCGATGAACCGGCCGGCCCCACCCCCCCGCACCAGCACCGATCCACGGAAGGCCCGTCTTCGTGAGCGAAAGCCTCGACTGGCTTCTGGCCAACTTCGTCCAACAGGTCGCCAGCGCCCGCAGCGCCGTCGTCGCCTCCACCGACGGCGTGCGCATGCACGCCCACGACCTCGACACCGCCGCCGCCGACCGGCTCGCCGCGGTGGCGACCGGGCTCTTCTCACTCGGCGCCGGCATCGGCACCGACACCGTACGAGGCGTGCGCCAGGTGCTCGTCGAGCACGAGGACGTCGTGCTGTGCGTGATGGCCGCGGGCCCCGGCGCCGTGCTCGCGGTGCTCGCGGAGCCGGACGCGGACCTGGGCGTGATCGGCTACGAGATGGGCCAGTTGGTCAAGCGCGTGCCCTCCCACCTCACCTCCCCCGCGCGGACGGCCGCGACCGCGGCCCCGGGCGCCGCCCGGTGACATGACGTCGAACGACGATGCTCCCTGGGTGACGGACGGAGCCCCCCGCTTACGTCCGTACGCGGTCACCGGCGGGCGGACCGCGCCGACCCGCCGGCTGGCCCTGGAGACCCTGGTCATGGCCGCCCGGACGCTCCCCCGGGTGCCGCTGACACCGGAGCACGACGAGACGCTGCGGGAGTGCCGGGCGGGGCCCCGCTCGGTGGCGGAGGTGGCCGGCCGGCTCGGGCTGCCGGTGGCGGTCACCAAGATTCTGCTGTGCGACCTGCTCGACACCTGCGCACTCATCCTCACGGCGCCCGCCGGCCCGCCCGACCCCACCGACCCATACCTACTGGAGAAGGTCCTTGTCGGACTACGCAATCTCTGACGACTCCTTCGTCCCGCTGAAGATCGTGATAGCCGGCGGGTTCGGGGTCGGCAAGACCACGATGGTCGGTGCGGTGAGCGAGATCCCGCCGCTGACGACCGAGGAGACCCTGACCGCCGCGAGCGTCGACCACGACAGCCTGGACGGGGTGCCGGAGAAGGACGCGACGACCGTCGCCATGGACTTCGGCCGCATCACCCTGAGCGCCCACCACATGATGCTGCTGCTGTTCGGCACACCGGGCCAGAAACGGTTCTGGTTCATGTGGGACCACCTCGCGAGCGGCGCCATCGGCGCCGTCGTCCTCGCCGACACCCGGCGGCTCGCGGACTGTTTCGCGGCCGTCGAGTACTTCGAGCGGCGCGGCCTGCCCTTCGTGGTGGGCGTCAACGAGTTCGACGACGCCTACCACTACACCCCGGACGAGGTGAAGGCCGCGCTCCATCTGCGCAGCGACACCCCGGTGATGTGCTGCGACGCCCGCGCCACCAGCTCGGCGCGCAGCCTGCTGATCAGGCTGGTCGAGCATGCGCACGCGCGGTCCCTGGCGGCCAGGGCCGAGATCCCGGCGGAGCCGAAGCCGGAGCCCGAGGCCGGGGCAACGTCCGCGTCCGAGTCCGCACAGCCCGTGCCCACCTCCCCACCGAGGAGTTCGTCATGACGACCTTCGACTACCACACAGCCCGCCATCTGATGACCGACGGGGAGCACGACCAGGAGCTGGAGCGGCGCAAACAGCGGCTGCACGAACTCGGCCTGGGCGACCGCCCGGACCCCGAGTTCGACGCCTTCGCCGCCCGCCTCGCCGAGGGTGCCGCCTCACTGGCCCAGCTCGGCGGGACCCCGTACGCGATGGTCAACCTCATCACCGACCACCAGTACTTCACCGGCCTGTACGCGCCGCCCGCCGACTGGGCCGACCCCAGCCTCGCGGAGCAGCCCGGCAAGCCCGAGGTCAGCCGGATCATGGACCGCGACCACGGCTACTGCCCGCACGTCGTCGGCCGGCGCACCGCGCTCGTGCTGCCCGACGTGTGCGCGTACCCCCGCTTCGCGGGCAACCCGGTGGTGGACCAGATCGGCATCCGCACCTACATGGGCGCGCCGCTCATCGACCCGGTGACGGACGTGACGCTCGGCACCGTGTGCGTGGTGGACACCGAGCCGCGCCCGTGGGGGCGGCAGGCGCAGGAGGGGCTGGAGTTCATCAAGACCCAGGCCCGTTCGCTGATGGACATCCTCGAAGAGCGCAGCCGGGGCGGCCGGAGCTGACCGCCCCCGCGGGGGCCGTCCGGGGGGCCGAGGCGCCCTCCGGACCCCGCGCCTTTCCGACCCCGCGCCCCGGGTCCTCCGGGGCCCGCGCCCCCGTGCCCCGCGGGTCCCGGCAGCGTCCCCGGGCACGGCCCGGGGACGCGTTCCCTCACACCGTCTGGGGGGAGGCCATCGCGTGCGGCGCGAGGCGCGTCGACCACGGCTCGTGGTCCGCGCCGAGAGCCACCTCCGCCAGCCGCAGCCGCTGGACGTCGGAGGTGCCCGCCGGCGGTAACACGTGGTACGCGTCGCGCAGATAGCGCTCCACGGACATCTCCGGGTAGAGCCCGCAGGCGCCGTGCACCTCCATCGCCGTACGGGCCGAGTCGAGCGCCGACTCGACGTTGACCAGCTTGGCGTTCTGCAGCTCGGCGTCGCAGGGCAGCCCGCGGTCCAGCAGATGCGTCGCGTGGTACGCGGCCAGCCGTGCGGTCATCAGCCGCGACTGCATCTCTCCCAGCCGCTGCTTGACCGTGCCCAGCTCCGCCAGCGGCCGGCCGTAGCGGATCTGCCGCGCGGCGAAGGCGGTGGTCTCCTCCACGAGCGCCTGGTGGATGCCGAGCGCGACGCCGGTGAGGTTGGGCCTGCCGTACAGGATGCTGGACGAGTAGGCGACCGAGAGCCCGTCGCCCTCCTGGCCCAGCAGGTTCGACACCGGCACGCGGCAGTTGTCGAAGATCACCTCGCCGAAGCTGAAGCCGTGCAGCCCCATGGAGGGCCGGTGCGGGGCCAGCGTGCAGCCGGGACGGTCGGCCTCCACCAGCAGTGCCGAGAGGCCCTTGGAGCCCGGCCCGGTGCGGACGACGACCCCGTGGAGATCACCCACGTGGCTGTTGCCGACGAACACCTTGCGGCCGTTGAGGACGTACTCGTCGCCGACGCGCTCCGCCGTCGCCGACATCCCCAGCACGTGGCTGCCGGACGTGGGTTCGGTGACGGCTATGGTCGGCATGCAGACGCCCGCGGAGATCAGCGGCAGCCACGTCTTCTTCTGTACGGTGCTGCCGAAGTGCACGATCTTCGCCACGCCGAGCTGCGACGCCTGCACCATCGCGCCCATGGCGGCGCTCACGCGCGAAAGCTCTTCGATCACGATCGTTTTGGCGAGGTGTCCCAGCTCCATACCGCCGTACTCGGCCTCGACGGTGACGCCGAGCCAGCCCTGCCGGGCGATGTCGCGGGACAGCTCGAACTGCACGCTCCGCGACTCCTCCATTCCTGCGACACGGGGGCGGACCTCGCGCTCCGCGTAGGTGCGGACCTCCTCCCTGAGACGTATATGACGCTCCGTGAGGAAGTAACCGTCCATCTGAAATCTCGCCTTCTCGCGTGCAGGGGGGTGAGCTGGTCGGCGTGGGCCCGTGGTGACAGAGGCCGGGTAAGGCCCCCACCCACGGTGATGATTTATCGCCTGCGTCGCAGCACCCCGAAACGCTCGCTTCCGGGTCGTTCACCTCCCCGTGTGCATGCGGTCGCGCTCCGCATCGGCCTCGAATGCAACGCTAAGACCCGTTTTGCTCGACGCCCCGCCGCGACGGAACGCCCCCGAAACGGCCCCCGGCCGGCCGGGAGCGACCGGCCGGCCAAGGGCCGTCATACGGAACGGGAGAACAGACGTGGGAAGGACGCGGCGGTGTCAGCCGAAGGAGACCGAGAAGCGGCGGTTGGCCAGGCTCGGGTTCTTGGCCCGGACCTCCGCGACCCGTGCGGCGTCCAGGACCGCGGACGCCACCCCGGGGGTCTCGCCGGCGGAGGCGGCGATCTGGCCCATGGGGTCGACGATGGCGCTCTGTCCGCACCAGGTGGGGCCGGTCTGGCCGCAGCCGAGCACGTACGCGGTGTTCTCGATCGCCCTCGCCCGCAGGAGGGTTGTCCAGTGGTCCTCCTTGGCCGGTCCGGTGACCCACGCGGCGGGTACGGCGATGGCCTCGGCGCCGGCGTCGACCAGGAACCGGGCCATCTCCGGGAAACGGAGGTCGTAGCAGGTCATGACGCCGACGGTGAGGCCGTCGAGGGTGAAGGTGAGCGCCTTGGCGGGCTGCGGCTGGATGCGGTCGGACTCGCGGTAGCCGAAGGCGTCGTAGAGGTGCACCTTGCGGTAGACGCCGAACTGCTCGCCGCCGCGGTCGACGGCCAGGACGGTGTTGCTGGGCTTGCCCGCGCCGGCCGCGGCCTCCGTCATCCCGGCGACGATCGCGACGCCGTGCTCCTTGGCCAGCGCGCCGATCGCGGTGGCGAACGGGCCGTCGATCGCCTCGGCCTGGCCCGCCGTCTCGGCCTGCGGGTCGGGGTTGGCGTACATGGCGTTCTCGGGGAGGACGACGAGGTCGGAGCCGCGCGCGGCGGCCTGGGCGACGAGGCCGGCGGCGGCGTCGAGGTTGGCGGCCTTGTCGGTGGTGGCGGCGAACTGGGCGACGGTGGCGAACATGGGAGTGTCGTGCCTTTCCTGTCGTGAGGGCTGGAGGCCCAGCCCTGGTGGGGTCCGGGTCTCCGCCCGGTGGGGTCCGGGGCGGAGCCCCGGGGAGGGGGTCTGAGGGTGCGGCCCTCGTGGGTCGGGGGCGCAGCCCGGGATGTCGTCACCTGGCTCCGGCTGGAGTGTCTGAGGGCGCGGCCCTCACCATCACCCGGCCGCGGCGGAGCCGGCGAGCGCGTCGGTCTCGGCGACCGCGGCGCCGAACCCGGACATCAGCGCGCCGTGCTGCATGGTCAGCACCAGTTGGTCGGCGCCGTGCGCGAGCGCGAACGCCTTCTCCGCCGCGGACCAGGCCGGCAGCACCCACGGCTTGCCGGCCGCCCGCGCGGCGTCCGCGATGGCGGTGAGGTCGGCGAAGTCCGCCTCGCTCCGGGTGTACGCGCCGCGCGAGCGGCGCATCGACAGGTCGCTGGGGCCGACGAACACTCCGTCGACGACCGGCAGTTCGAGGATCTTCTGGATTTCCTCGATGGCCCCGGCGTCCTCGATCATCGGGTAGACCCGGGTCTCGCGGTCCTGGCGGGCGATCCAGTCGTCGTCGAATCCGCCGTAGCCCGCGGTCCGGCCGCCTGCGAAGCTGCGGTCGCCCAGCGGGGGGAACTTGCCGTACGAGCAGACCTCGGCGGCGTGCGCGGCGCTCTCCACGTGCGGGACGACCACGGCCGTGGCGCCGAAGTCCAGCGCCTGCTGGATCGGGCCGCGTTCGGGGCCGAGGACCTTGGCGAGGACGTCGAGGTCGAGCCGGCGCAGGAAGGGGATGAAGCGTTCGAGGTCGGCGAGGTCGAAGGCGCCGTGCTCGATGTCGAGCACCACGGCGCCGTACCCGGTGGCCGCCACGATCTCGGCGGTGGCGAAACCCGGGTCGGACAGCCAGGCGGCGTAGGCGCGCCGGCGGTCGGTCGTGCGGGGGGGCATGAGCCTCCTTGAGGATAGGTATACACTACGTATACACATGTACGGAGAGAGGGCGGGGAGCGTGTCAGTCGACGAGAGCGGCCGTGCGGTGACGGCGCGGGCGCGGGCGTACGAGTGGGTCAGGGAGGCCGTCCTGCTGGGGCGGTACCCGGAGGGCTCGTTCCTGGAGGAGAAGGTCCTTTCCGAGGCCGCGGGGGTGTCGCGGACTCCCGTGCGCGAGGCGCTGCACCGGCTGGCCGCCGAGGGGTATCTCGACCTGCTGCCGCGGCGCGGCGCGCAGGTCCGCCGCGTCACCGTGGCCGAGATGATCGAGACATACGAGATGCGCCAGGTGCTGGAGATACACGGCTTCCGCACCCTGTGCGACAAGCGGCTGGAGATCCCCGCCCGGCAGGCCGAACTGCTGGAGCAGATGGGGGACACGGAGCTGCTGGCGCGTTGCCGCGCCGGTGACCGCGAGGCGATCGCCGAGCACGGGAAGCTCGACTTCCAGTTCCACTTCGGCTTCGTCCAGGCCACCGGCAACACCGTGCTCACCGACCTCTTCCGCAGCCTCAGGCCGCGGCACCAGCGCATCGGGGTCTCGGCGATAACGATCCGCCCCGGACGGCTGCCCCTCATCATGCGCGAGCACACGGCGCTCCTCGGGGCCCTCGGCGGGTACGAGTTCGAGACCGCGGCCCGCACGATCCGCGCCCACCTGAACCCCGACCAGACCGTGGTCGCGCACCTGGACTGACGGGCCGCGGCCGGACACGGCGCTCACGCCGCAGCCATCTCGCGCCACAGCCGCCGCCGCTCCGCCTGCTGGGCCGGGTCCGGCACGGGCGCGGCGGCGACGAGCCGCTTGGTGTACTCGGTACGCGGATGGGTCAGCACCTCGCGCGCCGGGCCGTGTTCGACCAGCCGCCCGTTCTGCAGCACCGCGACCTCGTGCGCGAGGAGTTCGACGACACCGAGGTCGTGGCTGATGAACAGGCACGCGAAGCCGAGCCGGTCCTGCAGCTCGCGGAAGAGCCGCAGCACGGTGGCCTGGACGGAGACGTCCAGCGCCGACGTCGGCTCGTCGGCGATCAGCAGCTCCGGCTCCAGCGCCAGCGCGCGGGCGATGCCGACGCGCTGGCGCTGCCCGCCGGACAGCTCGTGCGGGAACCGGCTCGCCCAGTGCGCCGGCAGCTCGACCTGCTCCAGCAGCTCCGCCACCCGGGTGTGGGCGGCGGCGCGGTCGGCGACCCGGTTGACCAGCATCGGCGCGGCGATCGAGTCGCCGATCGACCAGCGGGGGTTGAGCGAGGCGCCCGGGTCCTGGAAGACCATCGAGTACGTCGGCCGGAAGGCGCGCAGCCGGCGCCCCGTCAGGCGGGTGACGTCGGTGCCGCAGACCTCGACGGACCCGGCGGTCGCGCGGGAGAGCCCGACGACGGCCCGGCCGATGGTGGACTTGCCGGAGCCGGACTCGCCGACCAGGCCGAGGACTTCGCCCTTGCCGATCTCCAGGCTCACCCCGTGCACGGCCTTGAATCCCTTGCGGCCCAGCCGCCCGGGGTACTCGACCTCCAGGTCCCGGATCCGCAGCGTCGCGTCCTTCCCCGCGGGCCCTGCCCCCGCCGCCGTCCCGGTCCCGGGAACCGCGGCCGGTTCGGCCTCGCCGGGGGGAGGCGGCTTGGGCACGGCGGCCAGCAGCCGGCGGGTGTACTCGTGCCGGGGCGCCGCGAAGAGCTGCCCGACGGGCGCCTCTTCGACGACCTCGCCCTCCTTCATCACCACCACCCGGTCGGCGACGTCGGCGACCACGCCCATGTCGTGGGTGATGATGAGGACCGCGGAGCCGAGGTCCCGGCGCAGGCCGCGCAGCAGCTCCAGGATCTCGGCCTGCACGGTGACGTCGAGCGCGGTCGTCGGCTCGTCGGCGATGATGACCTCGGGGTTGCCGGAGATCGCCATGGCGATCATCGCGCGCTGCCGCTGACCGCCGGAGAGCTGGTGCGGGTAACTGTCGACGCGGCGCTCCGGCTCGGGGATGCCGACCTTCGTCAGCAGCTCGACCGCGCGGGCGCGGGCACCGGCCGCGGAGACCTTCTCGTGGCAGCGGATCGCCTCGGCGATCTGCCGGCCGATGGTGTAGACGGGGTTGAGCGCCGTCATCGGCTCCTGGAAGATCATCCCGATCCGCTTGCCGCGCACGCTGCGCAGCGCCTCGTGGCCGAGGCCGAGCAGTTCGGTGTCGTGGAAGCGGATGCTGCCGCGGTGCCGGGCGCTGCCGGCGACCAGGCCCAGGACGGACATCGAGCTGACCGACTTGCCGGAGCCGGACTCGCCGACCAGCGCGACGACTTCGCCGCGGCCGACGGTGAAGCTGACGTCCCGTACGGCCGGGGTCCATTCGCCGGCGACGCGGAAGTCGACCGACAGCCGCTCGACGCTGAGCACGGGCTCGGACGCCGTGCCCTTCTTCTCCTCCCCGGCGCCGGTCACCGGGGGCCTGCCGCGGTCGGTGCCGTACGGGTGTTGCGGTCGTACTCCGCCAGGTACGCGGCGCAGAACCCGAGCACCCGCTCGATCCACACCTTGCCGGTCTCGGCGCTGCCCAGGCTCACGTCGCCGGTGCAGCCGGTGGCGCTGATCTCGGAGAAGTCCCAGAGCACCGTGCCGGGGACGGGCTGGCCGGGGATGGCCGCCTCGGTGTAGCTGGTCGGCGTCCAGCCGGCCGGCGAGGAGAGCCCGCCGGGCGCGGCCAGCTCGCTCTGCACCTGCTCGGGGAACATCGCCAGCATCGCCGAGTGCTCCGGCTCGGCGCCGTGCCCGTAGGCGGTGGCCGGGTCCTCGTACACGTCGCGCATCAGGGCGTAGCCGAGCTGCCAGGGGTAGAGGTGCCCGATGAGCACGCCGAAGTCGCGCCGGGCGTCGAGCGCGGCGCCGGTCACCGGGCCGACGTTGCCGCCGTTGTTGTCGACGATGACGATGCGCCGGAAGCCGGAGGCCACCAGCGCCTCGACGATCTCGTACGTGACGTTGCGCAGCGTCTCCTGGCTGAGGGAGAGGTTCCCGGCGAAGCCGCGGAAGACGCCGGAGTGGCCGTAGTTGAGGGCGGGCGCGACCCAGTAGCCGTGCTCGCGGGCGAGCCGGTCGGCGACCCACTCGGCGACGATCGAGTCCTCGTGGACCGGCAGGTGGGGCCCGTGCTGCTCGATGGCGCCGATGGGCAGCAGGACGACCGGGTCCTGCTCCGCGAGGTGCTTGACCTGCGTCCAGGACAGCTCGCCGAGACGGTGGGTGTCCGGCAGGGAGACGGCCATGGGGCTGGTTCCTTTCGCTGCTGTGCTGTGGTGCTGCTGGGGTGCCGCCGTGACGCGCTGTGCGTGGCGGGAGTTCACGAGTCGGTGCCGCTGCGGCGCGGGTCGAGGAGGTCGCGCAGGCCGTCGCCGAAGACGTTCAGCGCCAGCACGATGAGGATGATCAGCACCGACGGATAGATCAGCAGCGTGGGCTGGACCTCCAGGAAGTCGCGGCCCGCGCCGACCATCGTGCCGAGCGACGGCAGCGGCGGCTGGGCGCCGAGGCCGAGGAAGCTCAGGCCCGCCTCCATCTGGATCGCGAAGCTCACCGAGAGGCTGAGCTGCACGATCACCGGCGCGGCGACGTTCGGCAGGATCGTGCGCAGCAGGATGGTGCTGCGCCCGGTGCCCATGATCTCGGCGGCCTCGACGTATTCCACGCTGCGGATCGCCAGCACCTGGCTGTAAACGATCCGGGTGAACCGCGGGATGTACAGCACGCCGATGACCATGACGACGTTGACCAGCTCGGGCCCCATCGCGGCGACCACGGCGATGGCCAGCACGATGGGCGGGAAACTGAGCAGGATGTCGATGCCGCGCATGATGATGCCCGACGCCCAGCGCCCCCCGTAGCCGGCGACCAGACCGAGCGCCGTGCCGATGGCGCCGGCGATGAGGACCGCGGAGAGCGCGACGGCCAGCGACGTGCGCAGCCCGATGAGCAGCCGGGAGAGCACGTCGCGCCCGTAGTCGTCGATGCCCAGCGCGCCGCCCTGGGTGAGCGGGGTGCCGGCGATGTCGCGGTAGTCGTGCGGCGCGATCAGCGGGGCGAACAGTGCGGCGAGGCCGACGAGCAGCAGGAAGCCGCCGGCGATGGACGTACGCCGGTTGCTCGCCAGGCCGCGCAGCAGGTGCCGGCCCCCGCGCCGGGGCGGGGTGGCGGCGGTGGGGGGCGCGGCGGGAGTGGTGAGTTCGACGGTCGGCATGTCAGGCTTCCTCCGCCCGCGGGTCGAGGGCTCGTACGACCAGGTCGCCGACGAGGTTGACGAGGATGACGACGGCCGCGACGGCGAGGACGACGGCCTGGATGACGGGGTAGTCGCGCTGCCCGACCGCGCTCATCAGCAGCGAACTCACCCCGGGCCAGCCGAAGATCGTCTCCACCAGCACGGTGCTGCCGATCAGCGTGGTCAGCTCCACCGTCGTCGCGGACGCCACCGGCAGCAGCGCGGTGCGCAGCGCGTGGTCCTTGATCACCCGCTGCTCGGCGAGGCCCTTGGAACGTGCGGTGCGGACGTAGTCCGCGGAGAGCGTCTCCAGCATCGCCGCGCGCGTCATGCGCGTGATGACCGCGCAGGAGGCGGCGGTGAGCGTGACCACCGGGAGGATGAGGATCTGCAGATGGGCCACCGGATCCTGCCAGGGGGTGGTGAAGCGCTGCGGCGGCAGGACCGGCAGGAGGAACGCGAAGACCATCAGCAGCAGCGTGCCGACGACGAACACCGGCAGCGAGATCCCGAAGATCGAGCCGGCGACGAGCGCGTGGTCGGCGGGCTTGTCCGCGCGGGTCGCCGCGACCCGGCCGAGCAGCACGCCGAGGGTGACCGCGATGACCAGCGAGAGAAGCACCAGCTCCAGGGAGTTGCCCAGACGGTTCGGCAGGTCCTGCATCACCGGGCGGCTGCTCATCAGCGAGGTGCCCAGGTCGCCCTGGAAGAGCCGGCCCCAGAAGCCGAGGTACTGGCTGACGAAGGAGTCGTTGAGGTGCATCGTCTCGCGGGTCTGCGCGACCTGCTCCGCGGTGGCGCCCTCGCCGAGCGCGGCGCGCGCCGGATCGCCGGGGATGAGGCGGACGAGGAGGAACACGATGCTGCCGACGGCGAAGAGCTGGAGGGCCGCCTGCGCGAATCTGGTGAGGAGGAACCGTCTCATTTCTTGTCCATCCATATGCGGCGCAGGGTCACTCCGGTCCACGAGCCCTTGGGCGGGTGCCGGTAGCCCTTGACGTAGTCGTAGTGCGCCTCGCCCTGCTGGCGGCGTACGGTCCAGGTCATCGGCACCAGCTCCAGGGCCCGCTGTTCGACGTCCCGGTAGATCTCGTCGCGCAGCGCGCGGTCGCGGGTGCGGCGGCCCTCGGCGAGCAGCCGGTCGAGACGCTCGTCCTTGAAGTCGGTGTTCGCGGTGAACGTGCCGGAACTGGCGAGGAAGTCGCTGAGGGAGGCGGGGTCGCCGAACTTCGGCGCCGTGCCCCAGGAGTGCACCGGGTACGACCTGGCCTCGACGCTGGCCCGGAACGTCAGCCACTCCTGCTGGGTGAGCCGCACGTCCACCCCTGCCTCCCGGATGCCGGGCAGCATGGCCTGGGCGGGGCGGGCGATGACCGAGTACGTGCTGGTGGTGACGACCGGCAGCGTCATCCCCTCCTGGCCGGCCTTCTTGAGCAGGAAGCGGGCCTGCTCGGGGTCGTAGTCCAGGGTGTTGTCGAGAGAGCCGGAGTACCGGGCGAAGGCGGGCGGCATCAGCGCGCCGTCGATCGGCTGGCCGTGGCCGAGGAGCGCGGTCTCCAGCACGGACGGCCGGTTGATCGCCAGCGCGACGGCCTTGCGCACGCGCACGTCGTCGAACGGCGGCTTGCTGGTGACGAAGCCCACGAAGCCGAAGCCGAAGCTGCGGTCCGAGGCGAACCGCAGCCGGGGGTTCTCGCTGATGACGTCGACGTGGGTGGCGGGAACGTAGTCGATCATGTCGACGGTGGCGGTGCGCAGGGCCGTGACGCGGGCGTAGTCGTCGCTCATCGGCTGGAAGATGATGGCGTTGAGATACGGCAGCTCGGGCTCGAAGTACTCGTCGAAGCGCTCGAAGGTGGTGCTCACCCCGGGGATGCGCTCCACGAACCGGAACGGGCCCGTGCCCATGACCTTCGTCTTGGGGTCCACGCCGGACTCGATCCAGCGCCGGGAGACGATGTTCGCGGTGGGGTTGGCGAGGACGAAGGGGATCGTGGAGTCCGCCTGCTGGAGGTGGAAGACGACCCTGGTGGCGTCGGCGGCCTCGACCTCCTCGACCAGATCGAGGAGCGGGCCGGTGGTCGCCGCGGTCTTCTCGTCCATCATGCGGCGGAAGGAGAACGCGACGTCCTTCGTGGTCAGCCGGGACCCGTCGTGGAAGCGGACCCCGGGGCGCAGCTTGACCTCGTACGTCGTGTCGTCCGCCCAGCCGAACTCGGCGGCGAGATCACCGACGATCTCGCCGTCGCCGTCGTACTGGAGCAGCCCGTTGTAGGTGAGCTGCCGCAGCAGGTCCGACGCGGCGCCCGTGGTGACGTGCGGATCGAGGTTGGCCGGGTCCGTGGAGAGCCCGAAGTGGAGCACCCCGCCGCGGCTGGGGCGGCCGGGCCGGGGCGTCACTTCCTCCATGGACGACGGCAGGTTGACCGGACTGCCGCACGCGGCCAGCGCCGCGCTGCCCAGCGCGCCGCCGCCGGCGGCGAGCAGGTGCCGCCTGCTGATTGGTGCCATTGAATATCTCCACACATCGGGGCCAGGGGACGAGCCGTACCGGCGGTGGATCCACCGTGCATGTGGCAGGTATACACGGGGTCCACATGAGGGTCAACGGGTGTGCGGGGTTGAGTGCGGATGAGAACCCGTGGTCAGCACCGGTACGGCAGCCGCCGAGGCGGCCACGGGCCTGCGGTGGCGGCGAGAGCGGCGGCTGCGGGACAGGTGCGGGCCCGGTGCGGACGCGTTCGGGGCCTGGGCCGGGGCGGGCCCGGCCGCCCGCGGCCCTGGGGAGCGGGGAGGCCGCAGGCGGCGTGGGCACGGAGGTGACTGCCGGGCGGTTGACCGCCGGGGAGCGGGGAGCGGGGAGCGGGGAGCGGGGAGCGGGGAGCGGGAGCCGGAGGGGCGTGCGGTGTGCGGCGTGCGGACCCGTGGGACGCGGGACGCGGGCCCCGCGGGCGAGCGCGGGGACCGCGGGACGGCCGGGCCCGGGCCCCGGGGCGGCCGGCTCGCCCCGGGCTCAGGCGTCCGGGCCGTCGACCCGAGAGCCGTGGGCGGGCGTGCCGGGCGAGGGGACGCGGGGCCGCGCGGTCCCGCATGCGAGTGCGCGGGTGGGGCCCAGGACGGGCGGCGACCCGGGCTCAGGCGTCCGGGGCGTCAGGCCGGGAGGTGGGTGCGGGGTCCGTGAACAGCTCTGGGTGTGCGCTGCCCCAGGTCACGGCGGCGTGGGAGAGGCCCGCTTCCCGGGAGTGGGTGGCGGGGGACGTCCACGCCGACGTCACCCGAGGAGGCCGGCCGGCGGCTCGGTGGGCATACCGATCCGGAAGATCCGCGTCTCCCCGCCGTAGCCGTCGGCGTCGGGTCACGTTGGCGGCCAGCCAGCGGCCGTCCGGTGACGACTGCCCGGTGTGCCTAGCGGGCCAGCCTCATGTCGATCCAGGGGACGGTCTCGCCCGGCAGCACGTAGCGCTCCTTCTCGACGAAGCCGTGCTTGCGCGCGAACTGCAGCCCGCTGTCGTTCGACGACAGCACCACGGTCTCGACCTGCTCCGCGCCCAGCTCCCACGCCTTGTACAGTCCGCGCACCAGCAGCTCCGAGCCGATGCCCTTGCGGCGGTAGTCGGCCAGGACACGGGCGATGACGATGGCGGTGCGGGTGTCGTCCCCGGGCGGGCGCACGGTGCTGGAGCCGGCGAGGGCGCCGCCGAGGTAGGCGACCTCCAGGTGGTGACGACGTGCGCGGTCCCGCACGTCGTCCAGGGACAACTGAGTGGTGGGGATGGTCACGTTGTGGACGTGGAGCCAGTCCCGCAGCGCGTCGTCGTCAGCGGGCTGCATGAAGCGGAGATCGGACACCCCGGTAGCCAACCCCCCGGACGGTATGCGCGTCAACTTCCGTGACGGCGGCGGTTGTTCCGTGCTCACCACCCGCGGTCCGCCCTACGCGGCGCCTTCGGGCGGCAGGATCGTGGCCGCCGCGGCGGGCAGGTCGACGGTCGCGGTGCGGTCGGCGGTGCGCACCCGCGTCCGCACCTCCGCGTCCGAGAGGTTGAAGACGGCGAGGTAGCCGTCCGCGAGCGCGGCGGACACGCCCGGGGTGTCGGTGGCCGGCGGCGCGGCGGCGGCCAGGGCGCGGGTGCGGGGGGCGCGCTGGGCGGGGTAGGCCACGACCGTCAGGGGCGCGGGCGCGCCGGGGGCGAGGGTGACGGACGTGGCCGTCACGCGGATCGGGGTGCTCGTGCCGTGGACGACGAAACCGGCCCGGTCCTCGACGTTCAGCCAGTTCCCCGCGAAGGAGTGGGCCGGCGGCACCGCCGCCGCGTCCCGCCAGTCGGTGCCGTCGGCGGACACCTGCACCCGGTACTCCGCGCCGTACGCCGACTCCCACCCCAGCCGCACCCGGTCCACCCGGTGCTCCGCACCCAGGTCCACCGCCAGCCAGCTATCCGCCCGCGAACGCTCCTCCCGGGACACCGCCCAGCGGGTGGCGGAGTCGCCGTCCGTGGCGTTCCCCGGCGGGTACGCGGGGTCGGCCGACGACGCGGTGACGGGACGGCCGCGGGCCAGGTCGGTGCCGGGGCCGGGCTCGGCACCGGGGGCGTACGCCTCGACGTGCCAGAGGGAGTAGCCGTACTGCGTCGCGGGCCGGGCGCCGAGTATCCGTATGTGCCGCGCCGTGACGGCCGGGAAGCGCACCTCGTCCGCCCCGCCGTCGCCGCCGTCGGGCGTCAGGGTGACGGAGCCGCCCGGGCCGTGGAACGTACGGTCGCCGTCGAGGCCGGGTACGCCCGGCATGTCCAGCGTGTGCAGCCGCAGCCGCCCCTCGTCGGCGGCGAGGCCGGACGTGGCGTACACGACCGCGCCGGTGGGCAGCGTCGCGTAGCCGGCGGCGCCCGCCGCGAAGCGCAGCACCGTGGCCGAGCCGTCGAAGCCGTCGCCGGCCCGCGTGTAGCGGGCGACGCTGCGGCCCGTGACCGCGAGCCCGGTGCCCGGCAGGAACGCGGGCGCGGCGCCGGTGACGTCGAAGAGCCAGTCGTCGTGCCCGGGCAGGAACGCGAACTTCACGTGCCCCGCCTTGCTCACCGCCATCGCCAGTGCCCGCGCCGACTGGTGGGCGACCAGGCCGACTTCGGCGCCGTAGTCCGTCGCCCCGGTCACGTGCGCCCAGTAACGGGGCTCGCTCACCGGCCGGACGTCGCCGTGCAGGCGGTCGCGCCAGGCGTGCAGCAGATATGCGGTCGCCACCTCCGCGCGCGCCTCCGGCTCGTACTTCGGCTCCCCGCTGAACTTCGTCAGCCGGTTCTCCGGCGGGTACGCCAGATACGGCTCCAGGTGCGCGGCGAGCATCCGCTCGGAGCGGGCGGCATACGGGTCGGCCTGACCCATCCGGCGCCAGGTCAGGGGGAGCACGTCGCGGCCGTAGAGGTGGTAGCGGTCGTTGACCATGGGGTGCGAGGACAGCCCGGCGGCGGTGCCGAGGTGGGTCATCGTGTGCCAGAGGCCGGCGGCGTTGGGCTGTGCGACGAGGACGTCGGGCAGCGGGGCGCCGGCGATGAGGAAGTGGAGGGCGTTGCGTCCGGGGTACGCGCCGGTGGACTGCTGGTACATGGGCGCGTAGGTGCCGTGGTTCTCCACCACGTGGCTCTCGTACATGTTCTGCGCCGTGTTCCATTCGGACACCGGACGGCCGTCGAGCAGGGTGTCGTTCTCGCGGTCCGCGGAGGGCAGGCCGGTCATGTTCGAGAGCCACCTGGTCAGCCACTCCCGCCAGGCGCCGGCGTCCGGGTGGTCCGGGTGGTACGCGAGCCCCGTGGCCAGCGGCATGGACTTCGCGCCCATCTCCTCGATCTTCGAGTCCCCCCGGTGCCCGCCGGTGAGTCCGTTGGACGACCACCCGCCGCTGCGCGGGTCCTCACCGGCGCCGAGGCCCGCGACGTACTGCGCGCCGCCGACGGCGACGGCGTCGACGTGCGCGCGGGTGGCGGCGTCGAGGTCGTCCCAGAGCAGCCGGGCGGCGGCGACGAAGTACGACTCGAACGTCCCGTCCCAGAACACCCGCCCGCCCCACTCGTAACCGCCGCCGCCCCAGGTCGCGCCGGTGGCCCAGAAGTTGGTGGCGGCGAAGTGCCGGATGGTCCGCAGGGTGTGGTCGGCGAGGGTCTCGCGGTCGACGCCGGCGAGGTCCGCGTCGTACGTGCCGTGGGTGAGCAGCACCGCGTTGCCGAGGACGCTGACGAAGCCGAAGTCGGCGAGCGGGTACCGGCCGGCGGCGTCGTCCCACTGCGTCTCGACCCAGCGGGTGTGGCGCAGGAGGAGCCGGTGGTAGAGAAGGGCCTCGGGACTCTGCGCGGCGGGGGCGGCAGCGGCGCCGCCGGCCGGCCCGGCCAGGACGAGTCCGGCGGCGGTGGCCCCGCCCGCGAGCAGAAACCGCCTGCGCGGAAAGGGAGTCGGGGTCGCCATTGCGGGGTGCCTCCCGTCGCCGCGGATCGGCCCCGACTGTAACCCCTGGCGACGCCGGGGAACAGATCACGGCGGCCCCGGGGGAGGACGAGGGGCGCCGTGCTGAGCGTGCACTCCCTCCCCGTGCGGGTGCAGTCCGCGCCCTGCGCGTCGCTGGTCCGCCCGCTCCCCACCCGGCGCCGTAGGTCGTCGGCCACTAAGCGTTCCGCGCGGGCGGCGGGGCACCGGATAGGGTCCCGCGCATGCTGCTGAACGGTAAAACGGCGCTGGTGACGGGTGGTTCGCGGGGCATCGGGCGGGCGATCGTGACCCGGCTGGCGCGCGACGGCGCGCGGGTGGTCTTCACGTACAAGGAGAACGAGACGGCGGCGGCCGAGGTCGTACGCGACGTCCCGGGCACGGAGGCGGTCCGCGCCGACCAGGAGCAACCGGACGCCCTCGCGCACGCCTTCGCCCCGGTCCACGACGGGCTCGACATCCTGGTCAACAACGCGGCGGTCAACCCGCGGATCCCGCTGGCGGAGCTGACCGCGGAGGAGTTCGACCGGGTGCTGACGGCGAACGCGCGGTTCGGCGCGCTGGCGATGCGCGAGGCGGCGGCCCTGATGCCGGACGGCGGCCGGATCGTGAACATCTCCACCCTCAACACGGTGGTCCCGGCCCCGGGCCACGCGCTGTACTGCGCGAGCAAGGCGGTGCTGGAGCAGTTCACGCAGGTCGCCGCCCGGGAACTGGGCCCCCGCGGCATCACGGTCAACACCGTCTCCCCCGGCGCCACGGAAACGGACCTCCTGCGCGCCACGAACCCCCCGGAGGCCCTCACCCGCACGGCGGCCATGACGGCACTCCAGCGGCTGGGGAGCCCGCAGGACATCGCCGCGGTGGTGTCGTTCCTGACGGGCCCGGACGCCGCGTGGATCACCGGCCAGAACCTCCGCGCCACCGGCGGCCTGCTGGTCTGAGCGAACGCAACGTGGCATAGGTCCGGGCAAGGGATCGCGATTCCCAGTCTCGCTCTCCCGGTGAGGGTGTCCGTGTAAGAGTTCGTCGCCCTCGGCCGCAGTAGGCCGGGTACCGCGTGCAGACGGACACCTTGGGCGCTGAGGCCGCCGCCCCGGACGCTTCTCACCCACCGCAGTACGTTGCGGCACCCGCCAAGAAGGTGAGGGCTGTCATCTGAGGGGCGGAGAAGTGGCGCGGTTCAGCGGGGGCATTGACGGGCCCCACGAGGGCGGTGAACCCCCTTGCGGCTCAGAGTCTGGTGTGGGCGGTGCCGGTCCCTGCTGTCACGGAACAGGTTGCGCTGGTGCTACGCGCGTGGTCGGAGCCCAGTGGACGCGGGGCCGATCGCTGAGGCTGGCTGTGCCGATCGCAGGGACGACTTCCAAGTGTGCGCTTCCGAGTCGGTGACCAACCCCTTAATGCAGGGACTTCCCGGGCCGCCAGTTCCGGGTACACGTCACCGTCGAGGCTTCCCTTGCTGGGCGAGTCCACGACCCCGACGACGTACCTGCGCACCCGCGCCGTCTCGTAACAACGGACGACCACGGCATAGGTCATGAACATCGTCGACGCCTTGCCAACGAGGTCGAACTTCGACCGCAGGGCCACCGCAAGATCGTTCGAGCATCGTTCACGGGCCTCGGTGCCGCCCCTCGCCAGAGCAGCACATGAAACCGCCCCTTCGAGAGGTCGGCGCCGGCTTGATCGTTCATGCGTCGTATTTATGGCCGCCTTGACCCACCGGACTCTCGGACTGATCTTCCCAGACCGGCAAGGCGCGCGCTAGATTTGCCATGCGGAATCGAAGTACTGCCGACCACCGCCTATCCGCAGGCCAGTTGCGAGACAGGAGAGGTCTGTAACTTTGAGGGCTAGCTGCGTGGGGGGTTTACTTGAACCCACAGCATGACCGTGTTCATCAGCAGCGCGCCGTGACCGAGACGATGTGCCGATGAGATCCCGTCGAGAGGTACGACTGGGCGTCGTTGCAGGTGGCGGTGCCGCCATCACTCTGCTGGTCGGTTTGGTCACCAACGCGGTGTCGGAAACCGAACGGTGGCCCTCGTGGCTAGGTTGGTTACAGGACCATCCCTGGTTGTCATTCGTGATCCTTGGGGCGGTCATGGTTGGCTTCACGGCACTGCTGGCTGCACTCGGGGATTAGCGACGCATCCGGCAGCGCGATCACTGGAAGCGTTGGTACCGAGTCGCTCGTCCGCCCGGAAGCTGCCTCACGTCTCGCCGGCGCCGCGTTGGTACTGCGTTCGCTGCCCCGTCCTACAGGCGCTTTCACCAACCGCACCGCAGAACTTGATCGCCTGATCCGTGCAGTCGAGACCGCGCTGCGCGCTTCCGACCCCCTCCCTGTGCACGTCATCGATGGAATGCCCGGCGTCGGCAAGACGGCATTTGCCGTGCAAGCAGGTTACGCGCTCGCCGAGCGGTTCCCTGACGGCCAACTCTTCGTCAATCTCAACGGACACACACCCGGCCGAAGCCCCGTCCAGCCATCCGAAGCTCTTGCTTCGTTGCTGGCCGCTACCGGAGTACCGACGCAGCAGATACCGGTCGGGGACGATGTCGGGGCAGTCACCGAGGCACGGGCGGCACTGTGGCGTGGGCAACTGGCGGACCGCAAGGTGCTGCTTATTCTCGACAATGCAGCAAGCTATCGACAGTTGGAGCCGTTGCTGCCCGGAGGCAGCGGTTGCCTGGTGTTGGTGACCAGCCGTCGTCGTCTGGCGGCGCACGAGGAGGTCCTCGTGTCCGTGGAGGCGTTGCCGGCAAGCTACGCAATCGACCTGTTCACCCGTCTCAGCGGCCGTCCGGAAGAGAGCCTCGACCAGGCAGTCCTAGCCGAGTTGGTGACATTGTGCGGCCACCTTCCGCTGGGAATTTCCCTCCTAGCCGCACGTCTGCGAAACCACCCGACATGGGAAGTTGAAGACCTTCGTGACCGGTTGACTCAAACCCGTGACCGGTTGGGAGAGCTGCGTGCCGGCGAACGTGCTGTAGATGCCACCTTTGAGCTCTCCCACCGCGACCTGCCTGCCGAGCGGCAGCGCTTCTTTCGGAATCTCGGACTCTTTCCAGGCACGGACATCGATGCATACGTCGCTGCGGCCCTGGACACCATTTCAGTGGTACAGGCGCGTCGCCATTTGGACGCGCTCTACGACGACCATCTGATCGACGAGCACCCGGGCAACCGCTATCGACTGCATGATCTGCTCCGTGATTACGCTCGGGCCCTCGCCGACGAGGGGGAGGAAATGGATCAGGTGCAGGCTGTCGAACGGGTGAGTCGCTACTATCTTGCGGCCCTGAGCCGCGCAAATGAGCATCTTGCACGTCGCGATGCATCCGATGACGCGCCCTCCCGGCCAAACCCTGCAGGAGGGCAGCGGGCAGAGCTGCCGAATTTGGACACTCGAGCGCGTGCCCTGGGCTGGTTGGAGGATGAGCGCGCGAACGTTCTCGCCTGCTTCGAGCGTGCCAGTAACCTGACTCTCGACAGTATCGTCACTCAACTCGCGGCAGCGATGGCGCCCTTCCTGCGCCAAGCTGGCCCCTGGGATCAGGCCGTCGGTGTTCATCGTGTTGCGGCCAACTCGGCCCACAACACTGGTGATCGCCGGGGGAAGGCTGACGCTCTTACCGAACTCGGTGTCGTACAACGGTTCATGGCTAACTACCGGCAGGCAGCACAGACACTGACCGACGCAGTCGACCTATACGACGATGTCGGCGATCGCCGAGGCAAAGCAGCGGCTCTGAACCAGCTGGGTATCGTCTGGTACCTGACTGCGGACAACGACGATGCTGCTCAGGCCCAAAGCGAGGCGCTGGAGATCTGTAGGGAACTAGGTGACAAACTCGGTCAGGCGAATGCGCTCGCAGACCTTGGGATGGTGCGTCGTCAGACGAGCCGGTTCGACGCGGCTGTCGAGGCCCAAGGCGAGGCGCTGGCTATCTATCGCGAGCTGGGAGACAGCTATGGTGAAGCCAACGCACTGCGCGACCTGGGACAGGTTCACTGCCTGATGGGTCGGTACGGGCAGGCTGCTGGACAGCAGCAGGAGGCGTATAACATCTATGCCAGTCTTGGCGATCGGGTTCACCAGGCGTATGCCCTCAACGAGTTGGCTGCCGTCCGCCGGCTTACCGGCGACTATCGGGCGGCGCACGAAGGGCACACCCAAGCCCTCGATACGTACATAGAGCTGGGAGATCGCTTCGGCAAGGCAAACAGTATGTAAGCGGACAGCTGCGGAGCACCTTTAGCCCGGAACGCAGGCGAGTGCCGCCCTTGTGACTGACCGTCAGCTCCCTGCGCCGGAAGCCGGCAGGCGCCGTCCACGCGGATGGTCGATGCCGCTGACGTAGCGCGCTCCGCAGTGGTCTGGGGGAGCACAAGATGCGGGTCCGCGTGCTCCGTATTCGCAGGAGCCGTAGAACGCACATGCTAGATGATTTCTCAGATCGGTAGGCTTGTGCGAAGCCATCAGTGACTTACCTTCGCAGATGCGGCATTATCATCGGTGCATGCACACGTACCGGATGGGAGACGCCGCCGCCCTGCTCGGTGTCAGCGCCGACACCGTCAGACGGCTGGTCGACGCCGGAAAGCTGACCGCCGAGCGCGACGAGGCGGGGCGCAGGATCATTCCCGGGCCGGCGCTCGCCGCGTACGCCCGGGAGATGCGCCGGGCGGAGCGGGAGTCCACCGGGTCCTCCGCCCGCAACCGCTTCGCCGGGATCGTCACCGACGTGCACATGGGGGACGTCTCGGCGCAGGTGGAGATTCAGGCCGGGCCGTTCCGGGTGGTGTCCATGGTCAGCCGGGAGTCGGCGGAGGAACTGGAGCTGGCGCCGGGTGTGCCGGCCGTGGCAGTGATCAAGTCGACGAACGTGGTCGTCGAGAGACCGTAGCCGTCAGGGGGAGTGGACCTGTGAGGACCCGCAGCAACCGTCCCGCGATTCCGGTGGCGGGTACGGCCGCCGCCGCTCTGCTGGCGCTGAGCGCCTGCTCCGGCTCGGGTTCCGGCGACGACGGCGGCGCCCGCTCCGGCGGCTCCGCGTCCGGCGAGCTGTCCGGCGAGGTCACCGTCTTCGCCGCCGCGTCGCTCACCGAGAGCTTCGAGAAGCTCGGCGAGCAGTTCGAGAGGAACCACCCCGCTGCGGAGGTGACGTTCAGCTTCGGCGGCAGCGACGCCCTGGCCGCGAGCATCACCGGCGGCGCCCCGGCCGACGTCTTCGCCTCCGCCAGTTCCACGACCATGGACATCGTCGCGGACGCCGGCGCCGCCGCGGGCACCCCCGGGACCTTCGCCCGCAACCGGCTGGAGATCGCCACCCTCCCCGGCAACCCGGAGGGCATCGCCTCGCTGGAGGACCTCACCGGCGGCGGCCTGAAGGTCGTGCTCTGCGACGAGGCGGTGCCCTGCGGCGCCGCCGCGCGGAAGGCCCTGGACGCCGGCGCGCTGAAGCTCACCCCGGTGTCGTACGAGGAGGACGTCAAGTCCGCCCTCAACAAGGTGGTGCTGAAGGAGGCCGACGCCGCGGTCGTCTACCGGACCGATGTGCGGGCCGCCGGCGGCAAGGTCGAGGGCGTGGACTTCCCCGAGTCCGCCGACGCGATCAACGACTACCCGATCACGCTGCTCAGGGAGGCGCCGAACGCCGACGCCGCCGGGGCGTTCGTCGACCTGGTGCGGTCGGCCGAGGGGCAGAAGACGCTGACCGGGGCCGGGTTCCTCACGCCATGACGCCTCCCTCCGCCACGGGCGGCGGGCGCCGCGCGACGGACCTTCTGACCGGCGGCCCCGGGCGGCCCGCCCCGACCGGGACCGGGCCCGGCGGGCGAGGCGGGAAGCTCCGCGGACGAGGCGGGAACGGGCTCCGCCGGCCTCGCGGCGACAGATCCCGCGGGCCACGCGGGAACGGGCTCCGGGTGGGCGCGGGTGCGCCGCTGCCCCTGCTCGTACCGGCCCTGCTCGGGCTCGTTTTCCTGGTCCTCCCGCTCCTCGCCCTCCTGCTCCGTGCCCCGTGGAGCAGCATGCCGGAGCTGCTGACCAGCACCGAGGTGTGGCAGGCGCTGCGGCTCTCGCTGGTCTGCGCGACGGCGGCGACGGCGCTGAGCCTGGTCGTCGGGGTGCCGCTGGCGTGGCTGCTGGCGCGCGTGGAGTTCCGGGGGCGCGGGCTCGTACGGGCGCTGGTGACGCTGCCGTTGGTGCTGCCGCCGGTGGTCGGGGGCGTGGCTCTGCTGATGGCGCTGGGGCGCAACGGGGTCGTGGGGCGGTGGCTGGACGACTGGTTCGGGGTCACCCTGCCGTTCACCACCGCGGGCGTGGTGGTCGCCGAGGCGTTCGTCGCGATGCCGTTCCTCGTCATCGCCGTCGAGGGCACGCTACGGGCCGCGGACCCCCGCTACGAGGAGGCCGCCGCCACCCTCGGCGCCTCCCGCTTCACGGCCTTCCGCCGCGTCACCCTGCCGCTCGTCGCGCCGGGCATCGCGGCCGGGGCGGTGCTGGCGTGGGCGCGGGCGCTGGGCGAGTTCGGCGCCACGATCACGTTCGCGGGCAACTTTCCGGGGCGTACGCAGACGATGCCGCTGTCCGTCTATCTCGCGCTGCAGAGCGACCCGGAGGCGGCGATCGCGCTGAGCCTGGTGCTGCTGGCCGTGTCGGTGGCGGTGCTGGCGGGGCTACGGGACCGATGGATGACCTCGGCATGAGCGACGCATCGGCACGCACGGGCCCCGCCGCGGAACCGGCACGCACGGACCCCGCAGCGGCATCGGCACGCACGGACCGGGGAAACGCATCGACGCGCACGGACCACGAAGGCGCATCGGGGCCCGCCGGCACGGCAGCGGAAGGGCTCGACGCCCGGCTCGTCGTCGAGCGCGGCGCCTTCCGGCTCGACATCGCCCTCAGCGCACGCCCCGGCGACGTCGTCGCGCTCCTCGGCCCCAACGGCGCCGGCAAGACCACCGCCCTGCGCGCCCTCGCCGGCCTCGTCCCGCTCACCGACGGGCATCTGCGCCTGGACGCCGCGGAGTGGGACCGTACGCCCCCGGAGGGCCGGCCGGTCGGGGTCGTCTTCCAGGACTATCTGCTCTTCCCGCACCTCAGCGCGCTGGACAACGTCGCCTTCGGGCCGCGCTGCCACGGTGCCACCAAGGCCGAGGCGCGCGCCGAGGCCGCCGCGTGGCTGGAGCGGATGGACCTCGCGGAGTATGCCGCCGCCAAGCCCCGCCGGCTCTCGGGCGGCCAGGCTCAGCGCGTCGCACTCGCCCGCGCCCTGGCCACCCGCCCCCGGCTGCTGCTCCTCGACGAACCGCTCGCCGCCCTCGACGCCCGTACCCGCCTCGACGTCCGTGCCCGGCTCCGCCGCCACCTCGCCGGCTTCGAGGCCGTCGCCGTGCTCGTCACCCACGACCCGCTGGACGCGATGGTGCTGGCCGACCGTCTCGTGGTCATCGAGGACGGCCGCATCGTGCAGGAGGGCGCCCCCACCGACATCGCGCGCCACCCGCGCACCGACTACATCGCCCACCTCGTGGGCCTCAACCTCTACCGGGGCCGGGCCCGCGGGCACACCGTGGACCTCGACGACGGTCCGTCGATCACCACCGCCGACGACCTCACCGGACCGGCCTTCGTGGCCTTCCCGCCCAGCGCCGTGACCCTGCACCGGGACCGTCCCACCGGCTCCAGCGCGCGCAACCTCTGGCGCTGCGCGGTCGCCGGCCTCGAAACCCACGCGGACCGGATCCGCGCGGAACTCACCGGCGAACTCCCCCTGGCGGCCGACCTGACCACCACGGCCGCCGCGGAACTCGACCTCCACCCGGGCGCCGCCGTCTGGGCGGCCGTCAAGGCGACCCAGACCCGCGCCTACCCGGCCTGACCCCCGGTCCGGCCGCGATCCGCGTCCCGCCCGCTCACTCCGCGGCCGGCTTCTTCCGGTTCGTCTTCGGCGGCTGCGTCGAACTCGCCGCCTCCGCCTCCGCCTTGGCCTCGCTCACCGCCGCGTCGGCCTCTTTCGCGGCCTCGACGGCCGCCGCCACCGCATCGAGCGGGGGCGCCGCGGCGGCCTCCAGCTCCGGAGTCCCGTTCCCGCCCCCGGCCGGCTTCTCCTCCGCCTCCGGCGCCGGCTGCGCGGCGGCCGGCGGCCCCGCCGCCGACTTGTCGCCGAAGGCGGTGGTGACCGTGCGCACCGCCTCGGTCAGCTCGCCGGGGATCACCCAGAACGTGTTGTTGTCGCTGTTCGCCAGGTGCGGCAGCGTCTCCAGGTACTTGTAGGCCAGGATCTTCGGGTCGGCGTTGTTGCGGTGGACGGCCTGGAAGACGCGCTCCACGGCCTGTGCCTCGCCGTCCGCGCGCAGGATCATGGCCTGCTGCGTGCCCTGGGCCTCCAGGATGTCGCTCTGCTTCGTGCCCTCCGCGGTGAGGATCTTGGCCTGCCGCTCACCCTCGGCGTGCAGGATGGCCGCACGCTTGTCGCGCTCGGCCCGCATCTGCTTCTCCATCGCCTCTTTGATGCTGTGCGGCGGGTCGATCGCCTTGATCTCCACGCGGTTGACCCGGATGCCCCACTTGCCGGTGGCGTCGTCGAGGACCGTACGGAGCCGGGCGTTGATCTCCTCGCGGGAGGTGAGCGTCTCCTCCAGGTCCATGCCGCCGATGACGTTCCGCAGCGTGGTGACGGTGAGCTGGTCGATCGCCTGGAGGTAGTCGGAGACCTCGTACGCCGCCGCCCGCGGGTCCGTGATCTGGTAGTAGAGCACGGTGTCGATGTTGACCACGAGGTTGTCCTCGGTGATCACCGGCCTGGGGTCGGAGGAGTAGACCTGCTCGCGCACGTCCAGCTTGGTGTTGATGCGGTCGGCGACCGGCACGACGAAGTTCAGGCCGGGCTGCAGCGTCCGGCGGTACCGGCCGAACCGCTCGATGTTGTAGCGGCGCGCCTGCGGGACGACCCGCACGCTGGAGCTCACCAGAAAGATGACGACGAGCGCCGCCACGAGAATCGGTATGACGACCGGGTCCACGCTGCCTCCTCGGCTCTGTGTTTCAGCGGTTCATGGAAGGAGTTCACGGGGATAGACGACTGCGGTGGCGCCCTCGATCTCCATCACCTCCACCAGCGCTCCGACCGGGATCACGGCGGTCTCGTCGAAGGCGCGGGCGGACCATTCCTCGCCGGAGAGCCTTATCAGGCCCCGGGTCGCGGTGACCTCCTGGACGACCTCGGCCCGCTTGCCGAGCAGCGCGTCGCTGCCGTCGCGGGTGAGGGGGGTCTGTGCCATGTGCTTCAGGGCCACGGGACGTATGAGGACGAGGCCCGCCGCCGTCGCCGCCCCGAGGGCCACGAACTGGCCGAGAGCGCCGACGCCCACCCCGGCCACCACGGCGGCCACCAGCGCGGCGCCCGCCACCAGTCCGAAGACCAGCGTCATGGTGAAGAACTCCGCGGCACCGAGTGCCGCGGCGGCGAGGAGCCAGACGATCCACGGCATCGCATCAGCCTCCCTTCGGGCGACTTACCCTCCAACCTACCTCCCCGCAATGCAGGACAGAACAGACGTGCTCAAGCGGTCCGGCGGGGGGCCGCGGGCAGCAGCCGGGGGACGAGGCGTACGTAGATCACCATCCCGGCGACCTCGACCAGGGTCTGGGCGACGACCACCACCGCGGCGGCGGCGAGCCGGTCCGGCAGCGCGAGGGCGAGGGGGAGGACGACGAGGCTGTTCCGGGTCGCGCCGGTGAAGACGATCGCGCGGCCGTCGGGGACGCCGAGGCGGAAGAGCCGGGCGACGCCGAGGCCGGCGAAGGCCATCACGGCGAGGAAGAGGACGTAGAACGGCACCACGCGGGCCACGTCGCCGACGCTGCCCTCGATCTTCGGCACCTGGGAGGCGACGACGGTCGCCAGGGTCGCGGCCATCAGCGGCACCATCGCGGTGCCCACGGCGTCGGCGGCCTTCCGCCCCGCGGGCCGGCGGGCGGCCCACGCCTGGGTGAGCCAGGCGAGGGCGAGCGGGACGGCGATCAGGAAGGCGAACGCCTCCACGAACGGCCCGGCCTCGACGATGCCGGCGAGGTCGGAGCCCAGGAAGAGGTACAGGTAGCCGGGCAGCAGGACCATCTGCGCGAGGAGCAGCAGGGGCGTCGCGGCCAGGAGCCGCCGGCTGCTGCCGCCGGCGAGACCGCTGAAGACGATCACGTAGTCGATGCAGGGGGTGAGCAGGACGAGCAGGACGCCCGTGCGGATGGCCTGCTCGTCGGGGAGGAAGGCGAACATCGCCGCGACGGCCAGCGGGACGACGGCGAAGTTGACGACGAGCGCGGCGGCGAGGAACCGCCCGGCGCGCAGGGACCGGAGCAGGTGCGCGGCGGGCACCTGGAGGAACGTCACGTAGAGCAAGGCGCCGAGCACGGGACTGATGGCATGCTCCAGCCCGGTCCCGGCCCCGGGCGCACCCCACCCGAGCAGCCCGCCGACGGCCAGGGCACCGAGATAGACGGCGACCTGATGCCGCTCCATGACGTCGACGGGACCGTCCGACAGCGCCACGGGGTGCTCCTTGCGGGTGATCTCTGCGCGATGCATCTCCGACGGTAACCGGCCTCCTGGCCGCCCCGGCTCCGGCATGCAGTGCCCGGGCCTTCGGGGCGGGCGGACTGACGTCCCCTCGGGGGAGCGTACGCGCGGGCATGTGTGGGCCATTGGCTCACGCTTAGTCGACAAGGCTCTTCTGGCATTGACTGTCAGTTTCCGGAAGGTAATTCAGGACCCTTCTCGGGGCATTCTCGGCCACGCGACTTTCGCCATGGCGACCCGGTTGTGGGGTGCGGGAAACGGGTGCCGCTCCTCGTGCGCTTGTGAACCTGCCGGGAGGCGTGGTTACTGTTTGCAACTGTGTATCGCAGGTGGTGATTCCGGCCGGCGGGACTCGCGCGACCTCTTCGTGGAAATAAATCGCAGCAAACTATCCCAGGGCGGGCAAGTATCGTGAGGAGTCCATCACGCTCGGTGCGCTTCCCGGTGTGTCGATCCGGGTGCCGAAACCCCTTCCGGTGGGGGAAGCGGAGGTGCTGCACTTGCACGTCGTGGTGTTAAATAGGCAGTCGGTCTGAGCCTTGGTGGGTCCAGACCTCTTCCCGGAGGCTCCAGGGTGGTTCCCTGGGGCCTCCGGTGCGTGGGGGGCCTTGCCCATAATCTCCGGCGGCGTTTACCCGCCCGATATACCGGTGCCGGGCACGGGGAATTTTCGAAACCTTGTCGGCTCAACAATACGCCGCCGATGTCCCGTCGCCGGTGGCACCCGGTGCAACCGGTCGCGGTGAAGAACTCAGTCCCCACCGGTGGGGATTCCCCGTGATGCCACAGAAACGATCCGGCGTCGCTGGGACCCGTCACCCCGAACGGGGTAATGTAAGTGCCTCGCTCGTCGCCGTGCCGCACCCGGACTCACCATTCGGACAGGCGCGGGGGGAGGTGCTGGACCCACCAACTTTACGTCCCCGAACTGAAGGAGGCTCGGACCCTTGAACCACGCCGTCCAGGACGGCGTCGCAGGGCAGGCCACCCGCGTCCCGCGGGTGCGCCGTCGTACTGCGCTGCCGCCTCGCCCCCCGCACCACCCTCCTGCCGCGGCCACCGCGGTGACCGACGATCACGCGGGAGCTCCCGCCCGACGGGGAGGCCAGGGGTAGAGATGGGTTCGCCTCCGTCGAAGGTCGACGGCTTCAACCCCTCCGGAGTACTCGCCGGGCGTCAGCCCATGCCCCCGGGCAGTTTTCTGTACCACCTGCCCCGCGCCATCTGGCCGTTGCTGATACAGGCGTGGGGGCCGGACGCCCGTACCTTCGAGTCCGGCACCCGGCTTCCACTCGGCGAGGACGACCGCACCTGCTTCATCATCCTGGGCGGCTGCGTCATCCAGGAGCGCTACCCGATGGGGCAGGGGGAGGACGTGATCGCCCGGTTCCGCAGCGTCGGGGAGTTCCTGGGCGAGGCCAAGCTCATCGAGCCCCGGTCCCAGGTGAAGACGGTCTGCGTCAGCACCACCTGGGTGATGCCCTGCACCGCGCAGCGGATGAACGTCCTGCTCAAGCAGCACCCACCCATGCAACTCGCGCTCCTGCGCAGCCTGGAGGACCGCAACCGCATCGACGAGCGGCTCTACGGCATGACCCGCCGGACGCCCCTCGCCCGCGTGATCACGCTCCTGGTGCACCTGGCCCACACCGCCGGCGCCCGGGATCCGGCCGATCCCGACCGGATCATGCTCAAAGGGCTGCGGCAGCGCGATATCTCCCGCGCCCTTCTGCTCGGCATCTCGACGGTCGAAAACGCGCTGCGCCACCTGCGGACCCATCACGGGGCCGTCGACAGCGGGTACCGGGAGCTGGTCGTGACCGACCTGGGCATCCTCCGGCGCCTCGCCCTCAGCACGTAGCTCCCGCGGCCCCGCCGCCCGCCACCCCCTCCCGCTCGCCCGCGGTTCCGGCCTCACGGGGGCCGGTTCCGCGTGCGCCGACGAACGGATCGGTTCGATGAATCTCAGCACCACGACGGCGATCTGCAGCAGCGCGTGCCTGGTCATCCTCGGCGTCGTCACCGTGCTCCACAACCGCAAGGTCTTCGACTGGATCAGGAGGACGCGCCGCACGGACGACGCCGCGAAGGACTTGCACGACGTCGACGACTATCTCAAGAGCATCCACGAACTGCTGTGCACGTTCGCCCAGAAGCCCAGCACGGCCGCCGACTTCGACCCCCTGCGCACCCTGCGGAACGTGATGGAGGACTACGCCGCTCAGTCCGGGGCGCTGCGCACGGAACTGCGGGACGTCGTCGTCCGCTGCGACGCCTACCTCGGCACGGGACTCAGGCCGCCCGTGGCCGGCTCCAGGACAGAGCTGATGGAGGCCGCGATGCAGCAGGAGCATGCCCGCACCAGGCTCTGCGCGGCCGTGAGCGACGCCCAGCAGCGGGTCCGTACCCTCCGCCGGCTGTGACCCGGCCGATGACGGGCGAGGGCCGGTTTCAGAGGATCAGGGCGCCTGTGACGAAGGCTGCCAGGACCCCCACCGGGTGGAACGACGCGCGGTTGAAGACCGCGAGGGCCGTCGGGCCGTCGGGGTGGCGCAGGAGGCGGACGGCGGGGAGGACGACGGTGGGGAGGGCGGTGAGAGCCGTGAGGGTCAGGCCCACCGCGCCGTACGACGGCCACGCCGCCGCGGCCAGCGCGCAGGCCGCCGCCGCGGAGAGCAGAAGCAGGGCCGCCGCGAGGCGGGCGGCGGCCCGCGGACCGTGGACGATCGGGACGGTCCTGATGCCGAGCGGGGTGTCCTCGTCGACGTCGGCGAGGTCGTTGGGGATGTTCCGCCCGCCGATCTCCCACGCCGCCATCCACACCGCCAGCAGCCCCAGGCGCAGCGGGTCGACGGTGTCGGAGAAGGCGAACCAGCCCGCGCAGGCGCCGATCGCGACCATCACCCCGCTGAGCAGGAACTTGTACGCCGTGACCGTCGCCAGCTTGCAGTACGCCGCCTCCAGCAGGGCCGCGCACACGAACAGCACCCCGCACACCCAGCTCAGCGCCACCGCCACCGCCAGCGCGGCCCCGCCCAGCAGCAGCACCCACGCCAGCCCCGCCGCGAAGCGCAGCCTGCCCTGCGCCAGCGGGTGCCGGCCGCCCGCGCTGTCGATGTCCGGGGCCGCGCGGGTGTGGGCCAGCGCCGCGCTGCGCCGGTCGAGCCGGGCGTCGAACAGGTCGTTCGCCGCGAAGACCGCGAAGAACGCCGCGGCGGTGGCGAGCACGGCGACCGCCAGGCGGCCCGGCGCGGGGTGGTCGGTGGCCATGAGCGCGCCGACCAGGGGCTGCGCGATGCTCAGCAGCGCCTGGTTGCCGCGCGAGAAGCCGTACAACGCCCGCGCCTGGACCGCAAGACTCATGGAGTGGACTCCCGGGGTTCGACGGTGTGGTGGGTGGGGAGGCCGGGGCCCGCGCCGACGTACCAGTGCGCGAACGCCGCGCCCGCGGCACCCGGTTCGGCCAGCTCCCGCAGGCGCTCCAGCCGCAGCGCCAGCTCCGCGCGGCGGTCGGCGGGGTGCTGCCCCTGCGGGTGCAGCAAGTTCAGGAACCCGGCCGCGAGGTCCCGGGTCCGCAGCACCTCGGGGAGCCTGCGGGCCGTGTAGCCCGCCAGGTGCGCCTCGTCGCCGTCGCGGTAGCGGCGGATCAGCGCGTCGGCCAGGTCGGCGGCGTCCGCGACGGCGAGGTTCATGCCCTTCGCCCCCGAGGGCGTCAGCACGTGCGCCGCGTCCCCGGCGAGGAAGAGCCGTCCGTGCTGGAACCGCTGCCGTACGCTGCTGCGCATCCGCAGCACACCCGTCTCCACGATGCGCCCGATCTTCGGCACCGCGGAGCCGGCGCCCACCAGCCGGGTGCGCAGCCGCTCGTGGACGCGGGCCGCGGTCCAGCGGGCGGTGGCGTCGCCGGCGGGGATCTCCAGATAGAGCCGGGCGATCCGGGACGTACGCGGCATGACGCCCGCGAAGCCGTCCTCGTGCACGGCGTACACCACACCGGGCACCCCGCGGTCGACCTCCGCGAGGAGGGTGAGCCAGTCGTACGGGTAGCGCTCGTCCAGCTCGCCCTCGGGCACGGTCCCGGGCGGGCCGGACGGCGCGCCCCCCGGCCCGCCCCCGCGCGCGGTCTCCGGCGGGAGCGCCTGCGGGGTGACGCCGTGCGGGCCGTCGCAGCCGACGACGTAGTCGCACTCGATGTCGAGCCCGGCGCACTCCACGTGCGCGGGCCCGTCGCCGCCGGCGTGCACGCGGGTCGCCGGGAGGGAGAACTCCGGGATGTGGCCCGCCGCGAGCAGGTCGGCGATGAGGTCGCGGACGAGGAGCTGCTGCGGGTACACCCAGTGCCGTACGCCCCCGGACTGCGCGGCGTAGTCGAAGCGCAGCAGCCGGCCGGAGCAGAGGAAGTCGCACCAGCCGTGCCGCGTGCCCTCGGCGAGCAGCCGGCCGGCGAGGCCGTGCGCGCGCAGGTACTCGACGATCCGGTGCTCCACCAGGCCCGCCCGCGCCCGGCGTTCGACCTCGGCGCGCGAGCGGCGCTCCACGACGGTGACCTCGATGCCGGCTCGTAAGAGGACGTTCGCCAGCACCAGACCGGCTGGTCCCGCACCCACCACGGCGACCTGCGTACGCACCCGTCGCCGTGCCCGTGTCGCGCCGCTCATGCCGTCTCCCGCAGACCGGCCGGTACGTGCGCGGGGTTGAAGACCTCGTGGATGGCGACCAGCACGTCGTCCCCGGCCCACAGCCGGTAGGTCCGGAACGCCGCCGTCTCCCGCGGGTCGGGCGGCCACGGGGTGACTCCGGCGCGCACGACGGCGCGCTCCAGCCGGGAGCCCGCCGCCCGCAGCGCGGGGCCCAGCGGCGCCGAGGCGTCGGTGAGGCAGCGCCGCAGGGCGGGGTCGCCGCCCGGTCCCGCGAGTGTCTGGTTCCACGACCACAGCCGGTCCTCGGCGTCGGTGAGCGTCGAGTGCCGTACGAGCATGTCGCCTTCGGTTCCGAGCAGGGCCGCCGCGCCGCGCGGGGCGCGCTCGGGGCCGACGAACCGCAGTGTGACGTCGCCGACGTGCAGCGGTGTGCCCGCCCACGACTCCAGCAGGGTGGTCGTCAGGCCGTCGCTGCCGAGCAGCATCCGCGTCAGAGGGCTGCGGAAGCGGCCGATGGCCGAGCGGGCGGTGTCGGTGCCGTGCGCGTCGAAGCTGTCGTCGTGTGGTGCGGGAAGGAACCGGGTCCTCGTGGACATCCGTTGCGGCTCACTTTCGGGTACGGAGACGGGTCGGGACAGCAACCGCCGGGGCACTCGCCGACCGGCGTGCGGTGACGACGAGATACCCCGGCAGTGCGAACCGAGTGTGTACCCTCAGTGGCGCTCCGCACACCCCGGCCAGAGTCCGGACGGCCGCGGCGCTGTACACCTTGCGCAGGCTGATCAGCCCGTCGTGCGCCTGGGCCGGCCCGCCGGTCAGGAACATCAGCGGTACCGAGGCCAGATACAGCGGATGCCGCCACCCGTCCACGAGCAGCAGCGTCCGCGCCACCCGCGTCCCTTCGCGCAGCAGCGCCGCGACCCCCTCGGGCGGCAGGTGGTGCAGCGACATCGCCATCACCGCCACGTCGTACGCGCCCGCCGGGGCGTCGATCGCCGTCGCGTCGACCACCGCGCACCGGGCCCGCGGATGCCGGCCCAGCGGCCCGGCGCGCAGCTCCGCGACGACCCGCGGGCTGACGTCGCTGGCGGTGACGCGGGCGGCGGGGTGGGCGCGGAGGATGCGGTACGCCAGGCGCCCGTAGCCGGCGCCGAGTTCGAGGACCCTGGGGTGACGGGCGGGGCCGAACTCCGCGGCGGTGAGGCGGGCGCAGGTGCGGTAGCCCAGGGTGAGGCGCTGGAACCGGTCGAGCCCGCGCAGGACGCGGCGGGCGGCGGCGGGGGTGTCGGGCCGGTCGATGTACTCGTCCCTGCCGGTCTCGTAGAGCCGGTCCCAGCGGGCGGCGGCGGGGCCGCCGCGGGGCATGGGGAGGGGAGAAGAGGGCCCGGGGGACGGGGTGTTCACGGCCGGTCACCGCCGGGGCCCTCGGCGTACGCCTTGCCGTACGCGGTGCCGTACGCGGTGCCCGCGACCTCGTCGGCGAGCCAGGCCAGCCGGTCGCGGTCCGGGCCCGCGGGGACGGGCGCGAGCGCCCGGTGGCAGCGCTCGACGTACGCGCGCGCCATGCTCTGGGCCGCCCGCAGCGCGCCGGTGTCGCGGGCGAGCCGCGCCAGTTGCCGCTGGCGGGCGCGCTCGTCCGTCGTGCCGTCGACGAGTGCGGCGAGCGCGGCCCGTTCGGCGCGCCCGCCGAGGCGGTGGATGAGGAGGACGGGCAGCGCCGGGCGGCGGTTGCGGAGGTCGCTGCTGACGGGCTTCCCGGCGCGCCGGTCGCCGGCGCCGTCGTCCTCGTCGCCGTCGCCGTCGCCGTCGGAGGCGTACGGCAGCAGGTCGTCCCGGATCTGGAACGCGATCCCCATCGCCTCCCCGTACGCGGCGAGCACCCCCGCCCGTTCGGGACCGGCCCCGCCGAGCAGCGCACCCACCTGGCACGCGGCCCGGAACAGCGACGCGCTCTTCAGCCGGACCATCTCCACGTACGCGGCGATGCCCCCGTCCGCGGTCGCGGTCACCTCGCGCAGGCTGCCGCTGAGCGCGACCTCGTGCGCGACGCCGCGCGCGGTCTGCTGCCCGGCGGCGCCGAGGGCCTCGACGGCGTCGGCGACGCAGCCCGCGGGCACGCCGGTGCGCCGGCAGGCGCCGAGCTGCTCGAAGAGGGCGAAGAACAGCGAGTCGGCCGCCAGCACGCCGTGGGCGAGGCCGAACTCGCGGTGCGCCGCGACCTTTCCGCGGCGCAGCTCGTCGCCGTCGATGATGTCGTCGTGGACGAGAGTCGCGACGTGGGCGAGTTCGATGCCGACGGCCGCGGGCATCACCGCGTCGTACGAGCCGCCGACGGCACCGGCGGCGGCGAGCAGGGTGATCGGCCGCAGCAGCTTGCCGGGCGGGCTGAGCGCCCACCGCTGCGCGGTGGCCAGCAGGTCGGGGTCGTCGGCACCGGAACCGCCGCGGTCCAGCCAGGCGGCGATGCCGGTGTCGACGGCGTGCCGCAACTCGGCCAGCGGAAAGCACGCCGGGCCGGCGTCGGTGCGCTGCATGAGGACAAGCCGCCTTCCCGGGGGCAGGGTGCATGGCGCCCACCTCGGTGGTAACGACGGCGCGAAAGCAGGGGCACTGAGGATCACCCCACCGGGGGGCTCACCGCCCGGCACGGGGGGCGCGGCGGTGGGCAGTGCGCCCGCACGGCCTGCGGCCCGGCGCACGGGCGGCCCTCTGCTCCGGCGGTACGGCGGCCGGTCCGGGGCCCGGGTGCGGGGGCGGCGTGCGGTACCGTACGACCGCCTCGCCGCCGATGTCCCGATGGGGGGAGTACGGGGGTCCGTGACCCGCTTGCCGGACTCCTGCTAACCCACCGGTAACAACCATGGCGCAAAGGCGATGCCCATGACAACGAAGTCGCGTCGCCTGTCTTGCTCTCACCGGAAGGAGCTGCCTCAATTCCTAGGTGTCCGGGGTGATCCACCCCGACCCCCCACAAGGAAGAGGCACCTCATGAAGAACGCACGCACCGCCTTTGGCGTCGGTGCCGCGGTCGCCGGCGCGATGTTACTGGCCGCCCCGAGCGCGATCGCGGTGGAGCCGCAGACCGCCACCCTCGGATTCGACTGCGGCACCTGGGGCTCCGGCGAGGCGACGCTCGAAGCCACGCAGGACGGCACCGCCGCGACCCTCACCATCACCACCGACGCCATCACCGCCCCGATCCCCATCGCGGAGAACTCCGCGTCCTCCACCCTCACCCTCACCAGGAACGGCACCGACACGGTGGAGTTCTCCGGCAGCTCCAACCCGGCCATCCCGATCGGCGCCCCGGCCGACACCGGCCCGCTGTCCGGCACGGTCGCCTCCGGCGACTCGCTGGAGGCCACGTCCCTGACGGTCTCGGTCCTCGGCATCACGGCCGAGTGCAACGCCACGACCCCGCAGGACCCGGGCCCGTTCGTCTTCGAGTGACAGATCCGCGGTACGCATGACCGGCGGCCGGGCACCGCGCCCGGCCGCCGGGCGCCGCCGGGTCGGCGTGCCGCCGCGGGTGCCGGGCCGTGCCGGGCGCCGGGACACCGCCTGGACGAGCCCCACCGAGATGCCCGCCTCCCGCGTCACCGCGGCGACGGTCACCACGTCGAGGCCGGCGGGGGCCACCAGATGCCGGACGGCCGTGGGGATCTCGCCCCCGGCGGGGACGGAGGCGGACTGGCCGGTGCTGCACGGCTTCAGTACCGCGCTGGTGCCGCGCCCCGCCCACTGGCGTCCCGGCCTGAAGGCCGTCGGCACCTGGTGGCCCGCGTACGACCCGGCCGAAGCGCTGCCGCCGGAGCTGGCGGACTTCCTGCGGGCCGGACCCGCCCCCGTCCTCGTCGGATTCGGGAGCATGGCGGGCGAGGGGGAGCGGCTGGGCGAGATCGCGGTACGGGCGCTGCGCCGCGCGGGGCTGCGCGGCATCCTCCAGCGCGGCCAGCGCCGGGCTCACCGCCGTGGCCGGCCCCGGCGACGACGTGCTCACCGTCGGCGACGTACCCCACGCCCTGCTCTTCCCGCGCCTGGCCGCGGTGGTCCACCACGCATGTGCCGGTACGTCGGCCGCCGCGCTGCGCGCCGAAGTGCCCTCGGTCCCCGTCCCGGTCACCGCCGACCAGCCGTTCTGGGCGGCCCGCCTCGCCGCCCTGGGCGCCGCCACCGACCCGGTCCCGTTCCGGCACCTCACCGCCGAACGGCTGGCCGGGGCCCTGAGCCGGGCCGTGGGGGAGCCGGGGTACGCGCGGGCCGCGGCGACGGCGGCGGCGCATACGAAGACCGAGGACGGGTGCGGCCCGCGTGCTCGAAGCCATCCGGCGGGTGACCGGCGGGCCCGGCACGGGGTAGCGCGCGGGCGTTTCACGGTTCCCCGACCGCTCCGCGTCCTCCGGCCTCGCGCGGGAAGGGGGCCGCCGGGCGCCGGAGTCCCTGGAGCGCCGGGATGGAAGAATCGGCCGTATGGCTGACGTGATCATCGCCGCCTGCGACGGCGCCGCGAGTCCGAACCCGGGGCCGGCCGCGTGGGCGTGGGTGGTGGCCGGACCGGACGGCGCGGTCGCGCGCTGGGAGGCCGGGCCGCTGGGTAAGGCGACCAACAACATCGCCGAACTGACCGCGCTGCTGCGGCTGCTGGAGGCCACCGACCCGGCCGTGCCGCTGGAGGTGCGGATGGACTCCACGTACGCGATGCAGGCGGTCACCGACTGGCTGCCGGGCTGGCGGCGGCGCGGCTGGAAGACCGCCGGGGGCAAGCCGGTGGCCAACCAGGAGCTGGTACGCAGCATCGACGACCGCCTCACGGGCCGGGACGTCCGCCTGGTCCACGTCCGCGCGCACCAGGTCGACGGCGACCCCTACAACGCCGCCGCCGACGCGGCGGCCGCCCAGTCCGCCCGTACCCAGAACCCCGCGGGCACCGCCCACGGCTCTCCGCTGCCCACGGCGGAGGACGCCCCGGCGCGGGCGGCGAAGGCCGCCGCCCCGAAGCGCCGTTCCGCCAAGGCGGGCGGGACGCTGAAGGCCAAGTACCCGGGCCGCTGCCGGTGCGGCACGTCCTACGCGGCGGGCACGACGATCGCGAAGAACGGCACCGGCTGGGGCCACGTGGAGTGCGCCCAGGCGTGA
>NZ_AXVU01000045.1:0-48069 GCF_000482585.1 Streptomyces sp. CNQ329
CTGGTGGCCTGCGGGGTCCACGAACCGTTCAGGCTGGAGGACGTGAACGACCGGTAGTAGCGGCCGTTCGAGCCGATGGCTTCGACGATCATGAGGTACTGGTTCTGGCCGTCGACTTTGTAGACCTGTACCCCCTCGAAGAGGTTGTTCGTCGAGTCGGTCATGATCGTGGTGTAGGAGGAGCCGAAGTTGCCGGGGAAGTTCCCCAGGGGCATGCTCGCCCGGTAGATCCGGCCGTTGTCACCGGCGAAGAACAGGTACATGTTCTGGTCGTCGGCGATCAGGGTCTGGTCGATCGGTCCGGTGCCGGAGTCGGAGATGCTGCCGGTGAACAGCGCCTGCGGCGAGGACCAGCCGTTGGGGTTGGTGGGGTCGCTCGACGTGCGGTAGATGAAGGGCCACTGGCCCCACTGGTACGCCAGCACCCAGATGTCCTTGGGCGCGAAGTAGAAGAGCGTGGGCGCCACCGCGGCCTGGTTCATTCCGTTCTGGCCGGCCGATGCCATGTCCGACCAGTTGCTGAAGGGGCTGAACACCATCGAGCCGTACGACGAACCCTCCACCTTCGTCCCGTAGACCAGATGCCGGCCGTCATGCTTCACGGCGGTGAAGTCCTTCAGCGCCACCCACCCGTTGGCCGGCTGCGCCAGCACACCCGAGTCCGACCACCGGTACGTCGACGGAAGCGCACACTGAGCGTCCGTCGTTCCGGACAGGCCCAGCCCCTTCTGGATGCTGCCGGCCGCCTGAGCCGGGTTGGCGATGAGCGCGGGCGCCAACGCGACCAGGGCTGAGACCGTGGCGGCGAGTACGGCGAACGGGTGCCTGCGGGTGAAACTTCGTTTGTGCACGGGGACCTCCGTTTTCTGAGCAAAGCGGTTCCGGCCGGCCCTGTCAGCGCCGTCCGGTCTGTCGATGCGGCGGTGCGGGTCAGCCCGCCCCGCCGGTGTGTTCCGCGGCCCCGGAGACGTTCTCGATGCGGTACAGGGCACTGTTCTCGTCGCCCGCGTACCAGGTCGTGCCGTAGTCCAGGACGTACAGGGCACCGTCGGGGCCGAAGGCCGCGTCCATCAAAGCGGTGCCGGCCCAGGGGATGGTGCCGATGTCGCCGCGGCTGCCGTCGGCGTTCACGGCGATGTTCTTGATCCAGCGCCGGCCGAACTCCATGGCGAAGAAGTCACCGTCGAACTCCTGCGGGAACTTCACGGCCGAGTCGAGGTCCGGGTCGTAGTGGTAGACGGGGCCGGCCATGGGCGCCTCGGAGCCGCTGCCGAACTCCGGCAGGGAGCCGCCGTCGTAGGGGATCCAGGCCGGCTGGGCCGGCGGGAGGGTGCTCTGGCCGGTGTTGTGCGGGGAGTCGTTGACGGGTGCCGAGCAGTTGAACGCGGAGCCGGAGGCGCCCGAGGCGAAGTCGTAGTCGATGTAGGGCTCGTTGTTGCCGACGCAGTACGGCCAGCCGTAGTTGCCCGGTTCCGGCACCCGGGCGAACTCCACCATGCCGCCCGGACCGCGGCTCGGGGAGGCGGATCCGGCGTCCGGGCCGTAGTCACCGACGTAGACGACGCCGGTCTCCTGGTCGACGCTCATCCGGTACGGGTTGCGGAAGCCCATGGCGTAGATCTCGGGCCGTGTCTGAGATGTTCCCGGCGCGAAGAGATTGCCCTCCGGGATGTCGTACGAGCCGTCGTCGTTGACCGTGATCCGCAGGATCTTGCCGCGCAGGTCGTTGGTGTTGCCGGCCGACCGCTGCGCGTCGAACGCCGGGTTGCGGCCGCTCCGTTCGTCGATCGGGGTGTAGCCGGAGGAGGCGAAGGGATTGCTGTCGTCGCCGGTGGAGAGGTAGAGGTTGCCCTCGGCGTCGAAGTCGATGTCCCCGCCGGTGTGGCAGCACTGGCCCCGGTCGACCGGCACGTCGAGGATCGCCGTCTCGCTGCCGGTGTCGAGGGTGTAGTCCTCGTTCAGAGTGAATCGGGAGAGCCGGTTGACGCCCTTGAACGGCTCGAAGTCCGCAGTCGAGCCTTCGCTCGGCGCGTCCCCGGACGGCGTGTCGAGCAGGGGAGAGTAGTACAGGTAGACGAAGCGGTTGGTGGCGAAGCCGGGATCGACCCCGAGGCCCAGCAGGCCGTCCTCATCGTGACGGTAGACGTCGATCCTGCCCGCGACCGCTGTGGTGCCCTGCGGGTCGGTGACCCGCAGGGTGCCGTCGCGCGAGGTGTGCAGCACCGAGCGGTCGGGCAGCACGGCCAGTGACATCGGCTCGCCCGTCTCGGAGGCACCCTTGGCGAGGGTGACCTGCCGGAACTCCGCCTGCCGGGTGTCGCCCGTGCCGGCGGACTGGGCCGAGGCCGGCGACAGCATCGTGACGGCGCCTGCGGTGGCGAGCAGCGGGCAGATGCCCACCGCGAGGAACTTTCTGAGGTGTCTGCGCATGGGAACCTTCCGTAGGGCGGCCCACGGCCCGGCGCAGCGCTGCTCCGGGCTCGTCGTGCGCCTGGGCCGGGTGTGTGTGACCGCCTGGGGCGGGCAGATCGGCGTTCTCCGTACCGGGGCGGGGCGCCCTGCACCTGCACCTGCGCTCGGCAGGGCCCTCCCGGGCGCCCCGCCCCGGTCCGTGAGAGGCGGCGTACTCCGGTGTCAGGAAGTGCTGTTCAGTGCTTCGAGTACGGCGTGGTACGCCTGCTTCTTCTGGTCGTTGCTGTCGCATGGCAGCGGGGTGGGCTCATGGTCCGCCGCCGACGCGGACGGGTGCAGGGGAGAGGACTCGGCGGGGACGGCGGACAGGCCAGGGCCAGACCGAGGAGGAGGGCCCGCGGCGGCTCGTATCGGACGCGGGCGTGGGGGGTGTTTCGACAGAGGCATGGGGGTTCTCCATCGCGGCTCGAACGGACTGTGCGCGTGCTGCCGTGCGGTGGCTTGCCCGGTCGGGCAGGCCGAGGAGGCCCCGAGCGTTCGATATATCGAACTTTGGTCGAACTCTCAGACAAGGATGATTGGGGGGCGGCGGTGGCGCGTCAACCCCTTCACGGGTTGATTTCGATATCGGAGGCGAAATTCTCGCCCGGCAACACCTCGGCGACCCCCTGACACCACCGCGGTTCACGTTCCGTCCCTCCGGGTGCGCCGCGGTCTCCGCGGCCGGCGGTCAGTGTCATTGCTCGGCCTCCGGCCCCGGCTGCGGACCCTGACCGCCCCGCGGTCACCGGCTCTTCAGGTGGTGCGCAGCGCCATACATCTGATGTCTGGATCGTCGGGCGGGCGAGGGGTGCGGTCTGACAGGGTGAGGTCCAGCTCAACAGCCCGGCAAAAAGGGGGTATTCCCGTTATGTTCTGTCGAGTCGCCGTGAGAAGTCTTGCGTTGGTCTCCGTGGACATTTAATGTCTCCCGCGTCATGGCCGATGAGGCCATCGGCGGACCGGAGGTGGCCGTGCGCGGTGATCCTCGACGGGCCGGTGGCGGCGATGACCGGGGCCTCGCTGGTGAACGGCGGGAGCCCGGCCCCGAGTCGGGCTCCCGCGGCGGACCGCTCCCGACGGTACCGCCGGGACTCTGCCCGGACTCACGGGAGGATCAGGATGCGGAGACTGTCCCGCAGGCACATGATCAGGCTCGGCGCGGCGGGTGACGGAGCCGGAGAGTGAACGCCCGCTCGCCCGCCGGCGGGCGCGGACCACCGCGGGCGCGCCGGCCCTGGTGAAAACGACCGCTAACGGTCCAGTCGCACCGGATCACCCGGTGCGCTGCGGCGGACGAGCCAGGCCTCGGTGATGTGGGTGAACATCGCCTCGGCGGCGCCGCTCGGATCGTGTGCGGCGATGCGTTCGTAGATGCGGCGGTGGCCGCGGTTGGACGCGACACACATGGGACGCTCCGGATGCCCCATGTACCGGGCGGTGTTGACGACCTGGCTCTCCAGTGCCCGCACCACGGCACGGGCGATGCGATTCTCGGACGACTGCATGATCACGTCGTGGAACGCGCGGTCGTGTTCGGCGTAGGTGACGTGGTCGTCGACGAGCTCGTCCATCCGGTCCACCAGAGTGCGCAGCCGGTCGACGACGTCCCGGGTGGCCAGCCGGGCGGCGACGTTCGCCATGTCGGACTCGAGCAGGCGGCGGGTGACGACGAGGTCGTCGAGGATCGCCAGGCTCTCGTCCTGGGCGATGCTCGCCGCCAGGACCTGCTCGTCGAGCATGTTCCACAGCGCCGGTGTGGTCACCATGGTTCCGGAACCCTGGCGAACCTGTACGAGCCCCTTCTCCTGCAGGACCTTCACGGCTTCCCGGACGACCGTGCGGCTCACGCCGAAGGTCTCGCAGAGGGCGGGCTCGGGGGGCAGCGGCGTCCCCGGCGGGTGCTCCCCGCGGACGATGCGTCCCACCAGTTCGGCCGTCACCGCCCGGGCAAGGCTCGCCGGTCGTTGCGCCCAGGTGGGGGGTGGAGAACTCCCCTGGGCTGCTGGCTGGGATGTCGTCATCGTTCCTCCGGCGGCCCCGCGACGACGCGGTGCCATGACTAGGCGGTCATCATACGCGACCAGGGATTGACGTAATACGTCATACGAGTTACGTTTCCGAGCCATCGGCGATGGCCCGCCGTTTTCCCGCAGCAACGGAGAGTGATCGACATGAAGCGGCCAGCACTGTGGTCGGTCGTCCTGGTCGCCGGGCTGCTGTCCGGCTGCGGCAGCGCGCGCTCCGGCTCGTCGTCCGGCGCCGCCGACGGCACACTCGTGGTCTGGGACTGGAAGTCCGGCGAGGAGACGGCCGCCTCCTACATCGAGCAGGCGAAGGCCGACTTCGCCGAAGAACACCCCGAGGTGAAAGTCGAGTTCGTGGCCCAGCCCTTCGACCAGTACTACACGCTGCTCGGCACGGCCATGCAGTCCGGCGAGGGCCCCGACGTCATGCTCTTCAACGGCGGCGGCCAGATACGCGACCGCGCGGACGCCCTCCTTCCCCTTGACGACTACGTCACCGAGGACCGGCAGCGGCTGGCCGGCTGGGAGGCCTTCACCGCGAAGGGCAAGACCTATGCCGCACCGGTGACGCTGCAGGGCCATCCCCTCTACTACAACAAGGCGCTCTACGAGGAAGCCGGGCTCGACCCCGATCAGCCGGCGACCACGTGGCGGGAGTTCACCGACGACTGCGAGGCCCTCGCCGAGGCGACGGACGCCAGTTGCCTCGCTCTCGGGAACAAAGAGGGCTTCGGCATTCAGTTCTTCCTCTCGGGCCTGGGGCCGGGTGTCCTCACCCCAGGCGAGTACGACGCCTGGATCGCCGGCGACCGGGACTGGAACTCCCCCCGCGTGCGGCGGATCTTCGAACTCTGGAAGGAGACCGGTGACGCCGGCCTGAACAACGACGGGGCCAACTCGACCGCACTGTTCAACGACGCCTTCGCGCTCTTCCAGTCCGGCGACGCGGCCCACATCGTCGGGCTGATGTCGGACGTCGGGCACTGGAAGGACTTCGGCGAGTTCCTGGACCCGGACGACATCGGCGTCATGCAGCCTCCCCGTGCCGAGGCCGACGCCGAGCCCGTCCTGCCGTACGACGGCGGGATCGGCTACGGGGTCGCGGAGTGGACGAAGAAGCCGGCCCTGGCCGCAGACCTGGTGCGCTCCCTGACCTCGACGGACGCTCTCAAGGCGTTCTACGCCGACGCCGGCGCGGTCGTCTCCGACACCACCGTCGACGTTTCGGGTGGCGGAGCGGCCCTGTCCACGATCGCGTCGCAGATCGAGACCGGCAAGCCGGCACTGCACGTCGCGTTGTCCACCGAGACGCTGGATCTGATGGGGAGGCTCTCGCAGCAGATCCTCAGCGGATCGACCAGCGTCGACGACGCGCTGAAGCAACTGGCCGACTCCGACGGGAAGGGCTGACCCCGTGCTGCTCGGCGGCGCGCAGCCGTCGGCCGGCCGGGCCGGTGCCGAGCGGACCGGCCGGCCGAAGACCCTCCGGCGCCCTCGCAGCCTGGGCACCGGTACGGGCGCACCGAGCGCCTCCAGCGCGCGGCGTGCCGAGCGCCTCGCGCCCTACGTCCTGGTGGCCCCGGCCGTCCTGGTCATCGCGACGCTTCGGCTGTGGCCCCTGCTCCTGGGCGTCAACTTCTCCTTCACGGGCGACGGGGTGCGCGACGGGACCTCCGTCGGCCTGGACAACTACGCGGAACTCCTGGACGATCCGCTCTTCCGTACCGCGTTGAAGAACGTCGGGCTGCTGGTGCTGCTGCTCCCCGTCGCGGTGGCGATCCCGGGCATGCTGGCGGTCTTCCTCTTCCTGCGGGTGCCCGGTCACCGGCTCTTCCGGAGCGTCTACTTCTTTCCGGCCGTACTCTCGCCGGTGATCGTCGGCGCGATCTTCAACCTCCTGCTCGCCTTCGACGGCCCGCTCAACACCCTTCTCAAGACGGCCGGCATCGGCCCGGTCGACTGGCTCGGCGATCCGGACATCGCCATGTTCACTGTGGTCGGAGTGCACGTCTGGGCGACGTTCGGGATGGCACTGGTGGTCTTCCTCGCCGGCTTCTCCACCCTCGACACCAGCCTCCTCGACGCCGCCCGCGTCGACGGTGCGCGACTCGCCCAGGTCATCCGGCACGTGATCGTCCCCGGTCTCTCCCGCACCATCCAGTTCGTCTTCGTCACCACCATGATCGGAATGCTGACCTCCATGTTCGGCCTGCTCTACGTGATGACCGGCGGTGGACCGGAGGGGTCGACCTACCTGCCGGAGTACTACATCTGGATCCAGCAGGGACAGATGAACCGCCCGGCGCTCGCCTCGGCCGCCTCGACGGTTCTCTTTCTTCTCATGCTCGTGGTCGGGCTGGCGCAGATCGCGCTGCTCCGTCGCGCGGGGAGGGAGAGCTGATGCGCCGGCCTCGTCGGAGCGCCTGGGTGGTCGCCGTTCCGATGACCGCCCTCGCGCTGGCGACCGTCTACCCCCTGGTGTTCACCGCCAACGTCGCCATGAAGTCCCGCCACGACTACATCCTCGACCGGTTCTCGCCGGCGGACTCCGTGCGCTGGGACAACATCGCCAGGGCGTGGACGAGCGTCGGGCTCGGCCGGTACTTCGTCAACTCCGTGGTCGTGGTGGCGTCCGCGGTCGCGCTTCTCCTGCTGATCGGCTCGATGACCGGCTTCGCACTGAGCCATCTGCGGTTCCGGGGTTCACGAGCACTCTTCCTGGGCTTCCTCGCGGCGCTGTTCGTACCGTTCCAGGTCGTCATGGTCCCGCTCGCGCAGGTCATGGCGGACACGGGACTCATCGACACCTATCCCGGGCTGGTCCTCGCCTACGTCGCGCAGTTCCTCCCCTTCTCGATCTTCTTGATGACCAGCTACTACTCCGGGATCCCGCGCGAGATCGTGGACGCCGCCAGGGTCGACGGGAACACGCTGTACGGCGTCTACCGGCGGATCATGCTGCCGATCGGCCGCCCTGCACTGCTGTCGGTCGGCATCCTCAACGCCCTGTTCTGCTGGAACGACGTCCTCATCTCCCTGCTCGTGATGCCGTCCGCCGAGCACCGCACCCTCATGGTGGGTGTCACCTCGCTGCGCGGACAGTACTCCGACGACATCCCCACCTTCGCCTCCGGAGTGCTGATCGCCGCACTGCCGGTCCTCGTGCTCTACCTCTTCTTCCAGCGCCAGATCGCCGACGGGATCACCGCCGGCGCCACGAAGGGCTGACATGCGGATCACCGGATATCGCACGCTGACGACCTTCCTCGACTGGGGCCGGCCCGTCGGGGACGCCAACGGCGTCCTCGCCGACGGGATCACCCCGGTGCCGGTGATCCTGGTGGAGACCGACACCGGGATCACCGGAGTCGGGCTGGGACCGCAGGTGGCGGAGGAAGCCGTCTTCGCGGCCATCGACGGCGAGGATCCGCGCTGCGTGAACGCGCTCTACGACCGCATGCTGCGGCAGGCGTTCAAGGCCGGCCACAACGGCGCCGTCTTCGGGACCATCGGCGCCCTCGACACCGCCCTGTGGGACATCAAGGCGAAAGCGGCCGGCGAACCACTGTGGCGTCTGCTGGGCGGACGAGACCGGCGGGTCCCCGCCTACGCGTCCGGCCTCGACATCGCCCTCGGCGACGACGAACTGGCCTCGGTCTACCAGGACTACGCCGAGCGCGGCCTGCGGGCGGCCAAGCTCAAAGGCGGCCTCGACATCGAGCGGGACCGCGACCGCCTGACCCTCGTACGGGAGGTGCTGACCCGGGCCGGGCACGGGATGCGGCCCGCCCTGATGCTCGACGTGAACGAGACCTGGACCCGCAAGCAGGCGGTCCGGCACGTCGCCGAGCTGGAGCAGACCCTGGACCTCACCTGGATCGAGGAGCCCGTCCGGCGCTGGGACGCCGAGGGCCTGGCCGTCGTCGGGCGGGGGATCCGCGCCTCGGTGGCCAGCGGGGAGAACCTCACCGGACTCGAACAGTACCGCTCCCTTCTGACCCAGGGCGCGGTCGACATCGTCCAGGCGGCGGCGGCCTGGGGCGTGACCCACTTCCTGCGGGTGGCCACCCTGGCCCACGCCCACGACCTGCCGGTCAGCCCGATCGGGGGCTCACCGCTCGGGCTGCTGCACGCCGCGACGGCCGTGCCCAACCACCTCGCAAGCGAACTGCAGAACCTGCAGGAGCCGGTCGGCCTCTCCTTCGACCTGCGTGTCGAGGACGGCGCCTTCGTCCTCGGTGACCGGGCCGGGCTGGGCATCGAGGTCGACGAGAAAGCGATCGCGGCGGCGGTACGACCCGAGCCCACCGCCGTGCACGAAGGCCCCGACGTCCGGCCGGAGGACGCCGGACGGCGACTGCTGGCCGTCGGGGACCGCAGCCGCCTCGCCGCCCACCCCGCCGGACACTCCCCGCTCTCCGCGCCCCGGCACATCGACGCGGCGCGCACCGCCCGGCCCTGACTCCCCACCGCGAAGAAAGGACACGGCCATGCCTCCACTCCGCGTACCGTACGCACGCACAGGCGCCGCGGCGGCTGCCGCGGCCCTGGCCGCCGGACTCCTCGCCGTCCTGCCCGCCGAGTCGGTCGCAGCTCCCCGGCAGTACACGCTCGTCGTCGCTCCGACCGGCGCTCCAAGGGCCGCCGACGACGGCCCGGGGACCGCCGCCGAGCCGTTGCAGACCCTGGCGGAGGCGCAGCGCCGGGCACGGGACCTGGCGGCCCGGGGCGACGTCAGGGTGAACCTGCTGCAGGGAACCCACCGCCTCGACTCCCCGCTGCGCTTCGGCGCCGCCGACTCCGGCCGCCTCGGACACACGGTGACCTGGGCGGCCGCACCGGGAGCGGAAGCCGTGGTGAGCGGTGCGGAGCCGGTGACGGGCTGGGAACTCGACGACGCCGCGACGGGCGTCTACAAGGCCGATGTCGGCACCGGCTTCGACAGCCGGCAGCTCTACGTCGACGGCGTACCGGCACAGCGTGCGCGGACCGGACTGTCCCGGTCCGACATCACACTCAACGCGACGGGCTTCACCCTCGACAACCCGGACCTCGCCTACCTGGCCACCCTGCCCGACCAGAAGCGCATCGAACTCCAGGCGAAGCTGTCGTTCACCAACCGGTTCGCCCCCGTGGAGAGCATCTCCGGCTCGACGGTCGTCATGCAGCAACCCGCCTGGGACAACAACACCTACGGGTACGACACCATCCAGTCACCGTTCAGGACCCCGGTCTTCACCCTGCTGAACTCCAGGCGATTCCTCGACGAACCCGGTGAGTGGTACCTGGATACGACCGCCGGCACGCTGTACTACAAGCCGCTTCCGGGACAGGACCTGGAGCGCGCGCAGGTCGAGCTGCCGCGCCTGGAGTCGCTGCTCGAGGTCGGTGGCACCTACGACGAGCCCGCCCGCAACCTCCGGTTCGAAGGGCTGACCTTCACCGGCACGACCTGGCTGCACCCCGGCACCGCCAACGGATACGCCAACCAGCAGACGGGCGCGTTCATCGACGGAGTCCAGCCCCACCGGCCGTCCGACGCCTTCACCTCGTGCGCGGTCGGCTGCCGCGGGTTCGAGGGCGCCCGCAACAACTGGTCCCAGGCCCCCGGGGCGGTGCAGGTGTCGGCGGCCGAGGACATCACCTTCGAGAACAACAGCTTCGTCAACCTCGGCTCCGTCGGCCTCGGCATCGGCAACGACGCCAATGCACACGGCACCGGCGTGGGACTCGGCGCGAGGAACGTGTCGGTCGTGGGCAACACCTTCACCGCAAGCGCCGGCGGCGGCATCGTGGCGGGCGGGGTACGCCCGGACGCGCACCATCCGGCCGACCCGCGCATGACCAACAGCTCCATCCTGATCAGGAACAACCGCATCTTCTCCACGGCGCTCGAATACCTCGACCAGGACGGCATCTTCGCCAGCTACATCTCCGGACTGGCCATCGAGCACAACTACGTCTCCGACATGCCCTACACCGGCATCGGGATCGGCTACGGCTGGGGCGCCAACGACCCCGGCGGCAGCCCGGAGTACGTCAACCGCGGGCTCTACGACTTCCAGCCGATCTATCAGACGCCCACGACCCTGAGTGACGTGCGTGTCGTGGGCAACCACGTGCGCAACGTCGTGCAGACCATGTTCGACGCCGGCTGCGTCTACAGCCTCTCCGCGATTCCGGACGGCGTCGTCGACGAGAACTACTGCGAGAACAGCGGACAGCTCGGCCTGTACTTCGACGAGGGGTCCCGCTACCTCAGCGGCAGCCGCAACGTCTTCGTCGGCAGCGCCGGTCAGTGGGCGCACGCCAACAACCAGAACGGCAACCGGACCGGCGACCTCACCCTGGTCGGCAACTACACGACCAACCCCGCCATCACCGGCATCGTCGACGGCCAACGAGGCAACGCCGCCCGCGACAACGTCACCTTCAGCACCGGCGACATCCCCGCCGAAGCCCGCGAAGTGATCTCCAACGCGGGCCCGACCGGCTAGTGGGCCGGCGTGCACGGGCACCGCAGCCGCGCTGCCCGTGCACACCGCCGGGCGCGGTCGGGCAAAGGCCGGCCGACCCCGGGGGAGAGCGGTCTAATGTCCGAGCGCCGGAGCCGGCTCTCCGCCCCAGACCAGCTCGCCCGAGTCATAGAGCGAGATGTTCTCGGCGGGAGCCGGCTCGCCGGTCAGTCCCTGGTACGACCAGTCGTCGGTGGGGTCCCAGCCGGCGCCCCCGGTGATGCGGAACTGCACCTCGGCGCGGTGCTGCGACTGGCCGCCGGGGTAGATCGCCTTCCCGCTGCAGTCCAGCTCCACGTAGTACAGGTCGCCCTCCGCCTGGAAGGGCCCGCGCAGCGGCGAGGGGCACTCGCTGTAGCCGGAGAACAGGGTGATGTCCGCCGGGTCAACACCCTCGTCGAGGGTGAACCAGTAGCGGAAGGCGCCTTGGTCCAGCGTCCGTGCGGGGAAGCCGCTGCGGTTGCGGACGGTGGCCTTGACCTCGGTGAAGCCCGTTCCGGCGGCGTTCAGGGACGCTTCGACGTACATGTCCGGGCCGTCGGGCTCCTCGGGCTGCGGGAAGTCGGGCAGCGGGGTGCCGCCGTGCCGTTCGACGAGGGCGGCGAGCGCGCCGGACAGGCCGGCGTTGTAGTCGGTGGCGACCTCGTTGGCGACGTAGTCCTGGCGGTCGTCGGTGTACTCGTCGTCGGGGCCGGAGGGGCCGCCGACCAGGGCGCCGTAGAGCACGTGGCGGTTGGTCTCGGGCGCGGTGAGCTGGTCGGTCCAGGAGCCGTGGGCGGTGCGGTGGTGCGGGTTGCGCGGCGGGTTGGCGCCGAAGCCGACGACGTAGCTGGAGTCGCGCGGGTTGTCGCCGAGCATGTAGTCGATCTGGCGCTCGCCGAACGTGCGGTAGCGCGTCGCCCGGTCCGGGTCGGTGCCGGCGAGCCAGTCGGAGTAGACCAGGGCGACGAAGGCGGTGTTGGCGGCGTAGCGCAGCGAGCCCCAGGTGTCGAGGACGGCCTGGCCGCCGGGCGAGTACGGTACGCGCTGGCCGTCGACGCCGGTGGTCCAGTAGTCGAGCCAGCGGTTGGCGTCCTGGACGTAGCGGTCGTCGCCGGTCTCCATGGCCAGCAGCGCGTAGGCACCGTACGCCTTGTTGTCCCACGCCATGGTCCAGCGGTAGCTGCGGGTGTCGGTCTGCGGCTCGGTGCCGAGGCGGTCGTACTCGGTCTCGGCCTTGGCCAGGTAGGAGGCGTCGCCGGTGGCCTTGTAGAGCCAGTACGCGCCCCAGACGAGCTCGTCCTGGTAGCCGGACCAGGAGCGGTAGAAGTTGCCGGCGGGCACGCAGTCCGAGTAGACGCCCCGGTGGGTGTCGGCGAAGTCGTACAGCTCCTCGGCGTGCCGGACGAGGGTCGCGGCGTACGTCGGGTCTTCGTCGGCGAAGAGCAGCGAGGACGACGCCATGGCGGCGGCGGTCTCGCCGGCGACGTCCGATCCCGGGCAGCCGGGGTGCACCCGGTAGGACGGCCGCTCCATCTGCATGACCTCGGCCGGTCCCCACCACCGGTGGTCGGCGTCGCCGTCGCCGACCTGGGCGTAGAGGACGTCGGGCTCGGGGTGCGCGCGGATGAAGTAGTCGTTGACCCAGCGCAGGTTGTCCTTGAGGTACCCGAGCTGCCCCGACTGCCGGTAGCCGTCCTCCGCGGCCAGGCCGCCCCAGGCGAGCAGTGTGGTCGTGAACGCCATCGGGAAGCCGAACTTCACGTGGTCGCCGGCGTCGTACCAGCCGCCGGTGAGGTCGACGCCGACGTCGGAGCCGTCGTCGAGTGCGGAGTCGCCGCGCCAGCCGACGCGGTTTCCGGCCGGAAGATCGCCGGAACGCTGCGCCTCGTAGAAGAACATCGACTTCTGCAGCGCTTCGGCGTAGTTGAAGCCCGCCTCAGGTGACTCGCCGGCGTCTGCCGCGGGCGGGGCGAGCAGCCCGCCGCCGAACAGCACGCCTGCTATCAGCCCGGCGACGAGGCCGGGCCGCCCGCGACTCCATCGGCGAGGGCCCCTTCGTCCGGTGCTGCGGGTGGGACGGGCTGATGCGGAAGTCGGCATACGGCGGCCCTTCTGCTTCCGTGGTCGGCGGAATCCCGGCATTGGGAGCGCTCCCATGCTCCTCTTGTGCCGTGCCCACGTCAATGAGGCGAGCGGCGGAGGAGAGACCGTGCGCCGGGCGGCGGCTTCCAGCACGACCAGGCCGGCCAGGTCCTGCAGAAGGGACAGGCTCACCTCGCTCAGTCCGGCGTCGTCGGAGGACAGGTAGTCCAGGGCCCACCGCTTGTCCGTGTCGGTCGGCGCCCCCGGCACTCCGCCGGCACAGCAGGCGGAGGAATAAGCGAACCGCCCTCCGGTAAGGCCGTGGCACCTGGCGCAGCCGGCGCATCGCCCATCGGGCTGGGGTTCCAAGTCCTCGAGCTGCGCCAGCCGCGCCCCCTGGGGTGTGGTGGTCGTCCTCATTTCTGCTGGGTGCGCGGGGGGTTGCCTGCCGATGGGCGCCGAACGGCAGAACCGCGCCATACTGTTCCGGCTCCTGCCAAGCCTCTGCGGCGATCCTTGTGGTCGCGACACTGTGCTGCACAGGACTGCTGAGCGAACCGAGAGAGGCGGCGGAGACGTTGGAGCGGGACATCGGCACGCGGGCCCCCGGGCGGATGGGTGGCGGCGATGGGTGACGCGCCACGCTCGGTGGCCGAGGTTCGCGAGGCCGTGCGGCGGGACCGCAGGCTGAAGTACCTCTTCTTCTGGGGGCACCGCCCCCGGCGCCCGGGAGCGGTCGACGCGGCCTGTCTGAGCCAGTGGTGGCCGGCGACGTTCGCGGTGGACGGAGTCGACTACCGCAGCGCGGAGCACTGGATGATGGCCGCCAAGGCGCGGCTGTTCGGCGACGATGCGGCCGCGGAGCGCATCCTTGCGGCCGGTCATCCGGGAAAGGCCAAGGCCGAGGGCAGGAAGGTGCGGGGGTTCGACGAGGCGGTATGGCAGGCGCAGCGCTACGACCTCGTGGTTCGGGGCAATGCGGCCAAGTTCGGCCAGAACGGCCGGCTCGGGGCGTACCTCCGTGGAACCGGTGACCGCGTGCTGGTGGAGGCCAGCCCCGTGGACCGCGTCTGGGGCATCGGCCTGGCGCCGACGGACGACCACGTGGAAGATCCTGAGTCGTGGTGCGGGCTGAACCTGCTCGGTTTCGCGCTGATGGACGCACGCACCCTGCTCACCCGGCAGGAGCCGGCAAACGACGCCGCGTCGACGAGCGTCCTCCGGTGGGGTACCGGGGACGCTCGCGGCTAAAGGGGGCACGGCCGGGTACGACCGGCAGGAGTCACTCCGGCGTCCGCACGCGCTCCGCACCCGCCGCCCGTGCTCCCGCCAACGACATGCAGGGCAACGACGAGTCGGGCGGCGTCGCCGTCGCCGTCGTCGGCGACGTGGCCCTGGCGAACCCGCCATTGAGGCGCAGGTAGGTGTAGGCATCGCCGTTGCCGTCGGTCGTGAGCCGGGCGACGTGACGAACGTGCGGCGTGGCCGAGATGCCGCGGTCCGGCATGCGCAGATGAGTGAACGCGGTACCGATCACGTACCCACCCGCGGAGCGTTCCCCTCATCCCCGGCGCGGCTGGTGTCACGGCGGTCCGCGGGAGTTAGACCGTGGTGCATATTAGACTTAGTCGAACTATTCACTACAAATAGCACGGGTGTAAGCAGAATTCAATAAGGCACCTCTTATTGACCCTTGTCACACGCGATGCGACAGTCATCCCGCGACCGGTCGTTCAACGCTCAATAACTCGAACACCGGTGGCGTGTGCGCACACGGCCACTTCCGCACGGCTCTCGACCACTGCCCATCCGACTCCGCGTGCCCGCCGCCGGCGGGCGCGGAGCCTGGACTGCCAGGAGGCTTCTGTGCGTTTGACGCATGCGCACGACACCCACGCTCTCGCGACAGCCACGAACCACCTGCCCGACGCCGACCGCCGGCTGTTCCGGCAGTTCGGCCGGGGCCCCGCGATCACGCCGCGGTACCGGCTGATCCACCGGCCCATCGAGGAGCACGCCGCCGCCCGGCCCGATACCGTCGCCGCCGAGCACCTGGGCGATGCCCTCACCTACGGCGAACTCGACCGGCACGCCGAGCGGCTGGCAGCGGTGCTGCACGCCTGCGGCGTCGGCGCAGGCGACGCCGTGGGGGTGTTCCTGCGCCGCTCGCTGCCCATGCTGGTCGGCTTGGTGGGGACGCTGAAGGCGGGCGCCGCCTACGTGCCCCAGGACGTCGGCGCGGCCCCGGTGGCGCAGCTCCGCCACGTGATGCGCGCCGCCCGGACGAAAGTCGTCCTGACCGTCTCGGACTTCGCCGGCCTGATACCGGTGCCCGAGGGAACCGTCCTGGTCAACGTCGACGAGGTGATGTCCGGGAAACTCCCTCCGAGCCCGGTGCCCCCGCTCCGGAACCGGCCGGACAGGCAGCGGCCCGCGGTTCCCGACGACCCCTGCTACGTGCTCTTCACCTCCGGCACCACCGGCACCCCCAACGGCGTCGTCGTCACCCACCGCAACGTCTGCAACATCCTGCTCACCGAGCCCGGCAGCCTGGGCATCCGCCCCGGCCTGCGCGTGGCTCAGCTCCTCAACATCGCCTTCGACATGGCCTCCTGGGAGATCCTCGGCTGCCTCGCACACGGCGGCACGCTGCTCATCCGGGGCCGCGACATCGCCGCCACCGCGGAGCGCGCCGACGTGCTGATCGCGACCCCGACCGTGCTGAGCCGGATCGACCCGGCCCGCTGCGCCCGCGTGCGTACCGTCGCGGTCGCGGGCGAGCCCTGCCCCCTGCCGCTCGCCGACGCCTGGGCCGCGACGGCCGCCTTCTACAACTGCTGCGGTCCGACCGAGACCACCATCGTCAACACGATGCACCGGCACACGCCGGGCACCGGCCTCACGATCGGCCGCCCCACCCCCAACAACACCGTCTACGTCCTGGACGAGCGGCTGCGCCCGCTGCCCATCGGCGAGGTGGGTGAGATGTGGGCCGGCGGCGACTGCGTCTCGGCCGGCTACCTGAACAATCCGGACCTGAACGCGGAGCGGTATGCGCCCGACCCCTTCACCGGCGGCGGGCGGATGATGTTCCGCACCCGCGACCTGGGCCGCTGGACCCCCGACGGTGAGCTGGAGCACTTCGGGCGCACCGACGACCAGGTGAAAGTGCGCGGCTTCCGCGTCGAGCTCGACTCCGTCTCCGCCGTGCTGGAGTCCGTCCCCGGCTGCCGGCAGGCGGTGACGCTGCAGCGGGACGGGCGCAGCCTGGTGTCCTTCGTGACCCCGGCGGACGTGGACACGGACGCGGCACGGCGTGCCGTCGCCGCGGCGCTGCCGTACTACTGCACACCGGCGGAGGTACACGCCCTCGACGCACTGCCCGTCACCGCGCGCGGCAAGACGGACAAGGCGTTCCTGCGGCGCCTGGCGACCGCCGGCCCGGTGGCGGCTCCCGCCGCCACCCTCACGCAGGGGGCCGGGTTATGACGGCCCCGGCCGCACAGGATGCCGCCACCCGCATCCGGGTGCCGTCCGCGCCCGGGGAGGTGCGGCTGCCGCCGCGCACCGGAGCGCTTCGCCGCGCGTTCACACACCCCCGCCTGATGCACTACAACCGCCTCGCCGCCGGCGTGCTCGCCGGGAACCTCGCGGCGGCCACGGCCGGCATCACCCGGGGATGGTGGGACGCGCGAACACTGTCGTACATGGCGCTGGCGAACGTCGCGCTGGCCGTGGTCATGCGCAACCAGTACGTCATCAACCTCCTCTTCCGGGTCGCCACCTCCGCCCCCACCCACTGGCCGCTGAGGATCCGCTGGACTCTCGGCAAGGTCTACCACTTCGGCGGCCTGCACGTCGGCGGCGCTCTGTCCGGCTCGCTCTGGTTCTGCGCCTCGGTGGCGGCCCTGACCGCCGAGGGAGCCGGCGCCGCGGTGCTGTCGGTGAGCTACGCGCCGCTGCTGCTGCTCGCCACCATGCTGGTGACGGCGCTGCCGCGGATCCGTACCCCGCGCCACGACCTCTTCGAGCGCACCCATCGGTTCGCCGGCTGGGCGGTTCTCGCCCTGCTGTGGGCGCAGGCGGTGCTGACCGGCTCGGCGGTGGCGCTGTGGGTGCTGGCGGGCATCACCGCCAGTATCGCGCTGCCGTGGCTGCGGCTGCGCAAGGTGCCGGTCGGGATCACCCGCCCGTCGTCGCACGTGGCGCTGCTCCGGTTCAACCACGGCGAAACGCCGTTCGCCGGGTCCTCCACCGCGGTCAGCCGCAGCCCTCTCCTGGAGTGGCATTCCTTCGCCAACGTCCCCGCTCCCGGGGAGGAGGGATTCCGCCTGACGGTCTCCCGCGCCGGGGACTGGACGGGCAGGCTGATCGACGACGCGCCGGAGAAGGTGTGGGTCAAAGGCATCACCACGGCGGGCGTCGCCAACATCGAACGGCTCTTCACCAAGGTGGTCTACGTCGCCACCGGCAGCGGCATCGGCCCGTGCCTGCCACACCTGCTGGCCCAGCAGGTCCCGGCCACCCTGGTGTGGTCCACCCGCAGCCCCCGCCCCACCTACGGGGACGGGCTCGTCGACGAGATCCTCGCCGTCCAGCCCGACGCGCTCATCTGGGACACCGACGAGCGGGGCAAGCCGGACATGGTGCGCCTGGCGTACTGGGCCTACGAGAGGTCCGGCGCCGAGGCGGTGATCTGCATCTCCAACAAGAAGCTCACGTGGCGGGTCGTGCACGCCCTCGAAAGCCGCGGCATCCCCGCATACGGCGCGATCTGGGACTCATGACCGCACACGGACATCAGGAGGCAGCAGTGGAACACGTCAAGATCGAGCGGGACGGGAAGGACGGAGCCGTGGTGACGGCCCGGCTGCACCGGCCCGAGGTGCTCAACGCGCTCAGCAGCGCGCTGATGGAGGAACTGACCGGGGCGCTCGCCGCACTCGACGACGACCCGGACGTCGGCTGCTTCATCGTCACCGGCTCCGCGCGTGCCTTCGCCGCCGGCGCCGACATCCGGGAGATGGCGACGAAGTCGGCGGTCGAGATGGCGGAGGAGGACTACTTCTCCGGCTGGGACGCCTTCTGCGCCCTGCGCACCCCGACCGTCGCGGCGGTCAGCGGCTACGCGCTGGGCGGCGGCTGCGAGCTGGCGATGATGTGCGACCTCATCGTCGCCGCCGACTCCGCGGTGTTCGGCCAGCCGGAGCTCGCCCTCGCGGTGATCCCCGGCATCGGCGGCACCCAGCGCCTGATCCGGGCCGTGGGCAAGGCCAAGGCGATGGACCTGATCCTCACCGGCCGGACCATGGACGCCGCCGAGGCCGAGCGGGCCGGCCTGGTCGCCCGCGTCGTCCCGGCGGACCGGCTTGCCGACGAGGCATACGAGGTGGCGTCCGCGATCGCGGCCCGCAGCACCCCCGCGGTACGAGCCGCCCGGGAGGCCGTCGGCCGGGCGCAGGAGGTGCCGCTGCGGGAGGGGCTGCTGTTCGAACGGCGGCTGTTCCACGCCCTGTTCGCCACTAGCGACCAGAAAGAGGGGATGCGCGCCTTCCTGGAGAAGCGCGAGCCGCACTTCACCGGCCGGTAGTCGCCGGCGTACCGCGGCGGGCGTCCGTCCGCCGCGGTACGCACCGCCCCCCTCCGCGCGGGGTCAGCTCCCGGCTCCTGCCCGGCCCGGCCGGGCCACGGAGGAGCCGCGGGGACCGCGGTGTGCCGGAGGCCGACAAGGTTCTCTCCGCCACATGACCGGTCAGCCGGCCCGGCGCCATGGGGGGCGAAGCCGGCACCGGCCTTCGCGGGGCCGGCCGCTGCGCTCAGGCCAGGGCGAAGTAGCGCAGCCACACGTACAGGCCCGCCAGTGAGACGGTGACGGCGGTGACGATGAGCCCGTAGCGGCTGAACTTCCAGAACGAGATGTGGTGCCCTTCTCCCACTCCACATCCTTGGCGATCTCGCCGGGGCGCCGCCGGGAGGCGGCCAGGAGCACCAGTCCGCCGGTGATCGCCACCACCGAGGGCTCCATGTGGAGTGTCGTGTGGAGAACGAAGGCGACCATCACGAGGACGACGACCGCGCCGCTGACGACGAGCAGGCGTACGTCCTTGATGGCGTCCCGTTCGCGAAGCTCCATCACCGCCATATCGGGAGGCCGGGACGGTCCGGTACGCGCGACGAATGCTCGACCGGCTGGAGGCCGAGCGGGCCGACAGCAGCGCCGTGGCCCTGTCCGCGCAGGAAGACGAACGCCAGCGGATCGCGCAGGAACTGCACGACGAGGTCGGCCAGACCCTCACCGCCGTCCTGCTCGAACTCAAGCACGTGGCGGACCATGCCCCGCCCCTGCTGCGCAGCCAGTTGCGGCAGGTCCAGGAGACCACCGGGGGAGCCTCGACGAGATCCGGCGCATCGCCCGGCGGCTGCGCCCCGGCGTCCTCGACGAACTGGGGCTGAGCACCGCGCTGACCGCACTGACCCACGAGACCACCGCCCACGCGGAGATCGCCGTCACCCGCCACTTCGACCAGGCGCTCCCGCAGCTCAGCCACGAGACCGAGCTGGTGATCTACCGCGTGGCGCAGGAGAGTCTGACCAACATCGTCCGGCACGCCGAGGCCCACCGCGTGACGCTCAGCCTCGGTGCCGACGCCACCGGGCTGCACCTGCGGATCGCGGACGACGGCAAGGGCCTGGGCGCCTCCCCCGGGGGTGCGGGCATTCGCGGCATGCGCGAACGCGCCCTCCTCATCGGCGCCCGCCTCACCCTGAACCAGCGACCCGGCAACGGTACCGAGGTGCACCTTCGGGTGCCGGCCCCGCAAAGGAGCCCCTGACCATGCCCGAGCCGCGGCCCATCCGGATCCTCCTCGCCGACGACCACGCCCTGGTACGCCGCGGTCTGCGGCTCATCCTCGGCGGCGAACCGGATCTCACCGTGGTGGCCGAAGCGGGGGACGGCGCCGAGGCCATCAAGCTGGCCCGCGCCAACCGTCCCGACGTGGCGATCCTCGACATCGCCATGCCCGCCCGACGGGGCTGCAGGCCGCCCGCGAACTCTCCGGCCAGCTCCCCGGCCTGCGCACTCTCATCCTGACCATGTACGACAACGAGCAGTACTTCTTCGAGGCGCTCAAGGCCGGAGCGTGCGGATACGTCCTGAAGTCCCTCGCCGACCGCGACCTCGTCGAGGCGTGCCGGTCCGCGGTACGCGACGAGCCGTTCGTCTACCCCGGAGCCGTCAACGCACTGATCCGCAACTTCCGCGAGACCTCCGCGTCGAACGAGGACACACAGTCCGACGCCCTCACCGTCCTGGGAAGCGGCCTGCGGAGAGGAGGCCGCTACGGCATCCAGACGATAGGTGCAGCCACTGGGACAGAACCTTGACGGATTCCGACGCCCTGCCCCGGCCCCATCGACGATCAGCCCACGCTCCGGACGACCCCGCCGTTCTTCTTCTCGGCCGGCCACTGCCTGATGAACCGGCCCTGGTGCTCACCCCCGAGCAGGTTCCAGTCGTGGCCGTGCCTCATGGGCTTCCCGTAGTCGCTGTACGCCCACGCCACGGGCGGCTGAGGAAGAGGCCCTGACCGCCGCGCAACGCGACTTCCTGGCACAGGGCCTGGCCCGGACATCCCTCCGGGATCCGCGGCCAGCCCGTGACCGGCCGCCCCCGTGCCGGAAGCGGGCACCCGTGTCCGGCACCCCCGTACCGGGAACGGGCAAGGGGCCCGGCGACCACCACCCAGGTCCGCCGGGCCCCTTCCACCGTGTCGTGGGGGCCGTGGCCGGTGCCGCTGTTCTTGATCAGGCGGTTACGGGTTGCACTTGCTCGCGCCGCCCTTGCCGGCTGCCCAGCCGATGCCTCCGGCGAGGTGCTTGACGAGGTGGTTGTCCCCGCCGTTTTCCGTGTAGGACTCGGCGAAGTGCCCCATCCCGGTCACCCAGATGCGGCCGCCGTCGTACCGCTTGCACCAGGAGATCGGGTGGTCCTCGCCCATCGCGTTCGGGCCGGGGTCGTACGACTCCTCGTCGAGCGTCGCCAGGACCCGCGCGTCGCCGCGCACGCTGCGGGCGAAGTTGTAGTGCTCGTCGCCGAAGGCGAACTCCGCGGGCAGGTCGCGCGTCGAGGGGTGGCGGCGGTCCGCGACCTGCACCGTGGCGACGTTGTCCAGGTCACTGGCGGCGTGGCCGGTCATCAGCGTGCCGACCGCGCTGTCGGCCCCGCCGTCCCACCAGTCCCAGGTGGTGACGCCGGCGCCCATGTCGACCGCGTTGTGGTTGGCGGCGATCCCGCCGCCGGCACGGACGAACCCCCTGATCGCGGCGCGCTGCTCCTCGTCCCACAGCGGGCCCGGACGGTCGCCGCCGAGCCACTGCGACGAGGCGTTGAAGAGGAAGATCGCGTCGTATCCCGCCAGGTTCTCCGGAGTGAAGACGCGCGGGTTCGCGTCCGGATGGTCGCAGGTGCCGGCGGCACCGCCGAGCCCGTCGCAGTCCTCGTGCACCCAGGAGACGCCGGACTCGTCCAGCGCCTTCTGGACCGGGCCGATCCCGCCTTCGATCGCGCCGGCGTGGCGGTACCCGGTCGTCCCGGTGTAGATCAGGACCTTCGGCTCGTCCTTGGCCTCGGCAGGTACGGCCGTCACCGCGGCCAGACCGAGCGCCGCCACCGCCAGCAATGCGCGGTGTACGCCTCGTCGTGCGTCACGCATGACACTCCCCTCGCCTCTGGTGTCTTCATCAACTACGGCCCCATTTCGCGGACATGTCAAGATGACACCGGCCGGGCACGGGGGGGGCCGCCCTCCCGGACGTGCGGGACGCCGGACGCCCCCGACGGCGGGCCGGCACGGCGCCGGTCACCCGGCGGGCGTCAGCGCGCGTATCAACTCCACGGCGTCGTCGAGCAGATCCGTCTCGCTCTCGCTCATGGCGGGGTCCGCCGCCCGTCTCTTCCGGGCTTCGGTGAGGCATCCGGCGCCGGCGTCCGCCTGGACGACCGCGGGACCGAGGCGGGTGAGCAGTGCCGCGAGCACGGCGCCGGCCCGTGCCGCGGGAGCGTCGGGGCCGACCGCGGCCTGCGCCAGTATCAGGGACGACATCGACCGGTCCAGACCGGGCGGCCCCTCCTCGGTGTTGCGCCAGTCGATCACCACCGGCCCTTCCGGGGTCAGCATCACGTTGTCGGGGTGCAGGTCGAGGTGGAGGACGCGGTGGCCGGGACCGGCGGTTGCCGGCGGGGGAAGGGTGTGCAGACGGTGCAGCAGGCCGGCGAGCACCGCCCCCGCTTCCTCTGCCGTGATCGTGTCCCGCCGCAGCGCCTGGAGCATGGACGGGCCCCGCAGACGCTGCATCACGAGTTCGGTGTGCGCCGCCCTGCCGGGTGCGGCGGCTTGCGTGTGCCGAAGCCGGGGCACCGGGTACCCGTGCTCCGCGAGACGGGTCATCACGGCTGCTTCGGCGGTGGTGTCGGTGCCGTCACGGTATCGGCGAAGTACCCAGTGGTCGTCGAGGGCGAATACGTCCGCGCTGCGGCCGGAGCCGAGGAGCTCACCCGTCTGCATGGCCGGACCCTACCTGCCACCGGGGCTCACCCGCGCCCGCCGCCGTCCGGGTCCCAGCGGGGCGCGTCCGGCGCGGCGGCGACCTGGCGCAGCGTACGGCCGCTGCGTGCGGAGCGGGCCCGTTGCGGGTCGGGGGTACCGCCGGCGCCGCGTCCGTGTCCGGTCCGTACGAGCAGCCAGGCCGGCTTCTCGCCGGAGCCGTGGTCCCGGTCGCCGCGGAAGCGGGTGAGCGCGTACCGGCCGCGCAGCTTACGGCCGTGCAGTTCGAAGACGGCGTGGCCCTCGTCGAGGGCCTGGCCGAACGGCACAGGGCGGTGGCGCCTGTCGTGGCCGGCCGGCAGGTAGGTGCCGTGGTCCCAGACGATGACCGTGCCGCCGCCGTACTCCCCCTCGGGGATCACACCCTCGAATTCCAGGTACTCCAGGGGGTGGTCCTCGGTGGGGATGGCGAGCCTCTTGTCCCCGGGGTCGGTGGAGGGCCCCTTCGGGACCGACCAGGACTTCAGCACCCCGTCGACTTCGAGGCGGAAGTCGAAGTGGACGGTGCTCGCGTCGTGGATCTGCACCACGAACGCCGGCTCCTCCTCCGCACCCGGCGCGGCGTCGCCGTGCGCGGCGCGTGCGCCGCCCGGCTCGCCCGTCCTGTCGAAGTGCCGCTTCTCGCGGTAGGTCCGCAGCCGGTCGTTCCTGTTCACGACAGCCCCTCGGGTCGGCTCGCTCGTCCTGTTCGGTCGGGTGCCCCGCCGCGCGTCCGCGGCACGTGCCGTCCCTGCCATCATCACCCGCCGGGCCGGGGTGTGCAGGCGTGGTCGTTCCTTCACCGTCGGTGGCCGCGCCCGGTGGGCGCCGGGCCGTCCCCGGCGGCTCCGCCCGGGGGCTCGTACGCGCACCGCCCGGCACTCCTCCGGCTCCTCCACGGCACAGTTCTGGGGTCTTGGTGACCTGCGCCGACGACATGCCCGACCGCCGGCCGGGCACGTCACCCCGGATCCGCGGCGGGGGAGAGCATCGCGTGCACCTTCACCGCCAGGTGCGCCTGGAGCCCGTGGTCCCCGTGCCGCCACTGCGGGCCCAGCAGCGCGGTGATGCGGTCGATGCGCTGGTAGAGGGTGTTGACGTGGACGTAGAGCGCGGCCGCGGTGCGGGTGAGGTTGGCGTCGCAGGCGAAGTAGGTCGTCATGGTGCGGGCCAGGTCGCCGCCGCGGCGCTCGTCGTAGTCGAGCACGGGGCCGAGGGTGCGGCGCACGAAGCGGCGCAGCTCCTCGCGGCCGGTCTGGTGGAACAGCAGGCCGTAGACCCCGAGTTCGTCGGGTGAGGCGCCCTCGCCGTCGCGGTCCAGGGCGAGCAGCACGTCCAGGCAGCGCACCGCGTCCGGGTGGGCTTCGACGAGGGTCTCCAGCCCCGCGGACGCCGCCGCGGCCCCGACGGTGACCGGCGTGTCCAGGGTGCGCCGCAGGTGCTCGGCCAGCGCACGGGCCTGCGCCCCGGGGTCCGCGTCGCCGGACAGCAGGACGACCACGTCGCCGTGGTGCTCGCCGGCCAGGCCGCCGTGGCGGGCCGCGTAGGGTGCCGCGGCGTCCGCGATGCGCCGGCGGGAGGCGCCGTTGCGGGAGCGGGCGGTGAGCACGGTGTGCGGACGGCCGTGGGCGATGCCCATCAGGGCGGCCCGGCGGCGCAGCCCTTCGGGATCGCGGTGGGGGGACGACAGCAGGTCGTCGAGGAACTCGCCGCGCAGCCGGTGCTCCGCCTCGGCCACGGTCCGCTCCCCGAGCAGCAGCAGCGCGGTGACCATCGCCGCCCGCTCCAGCAGCCGCACGTCGTCGGCGCCGATGCGGCGGCAGAGCAGCAGCAGGACGCCCTGCACCTCGCCGCCGGCGACCACCGGGGTGGCGCAGGCGGCGGAGCCGCCGCCGGCGGCCGGCACGCGGCGCGTCCTGCGCGCGTCGGTGCTCAGCACCCGGGCCTCGCGTACGGCACGCGCCGCCGGACAGGAGTCGGGCAGCGCGCCCTCGGCGCGGGCCTGTTCGACGACCGGATCGCTGCCGGCCGCCGCCATGGTGCGCCCGCACGGGTCCAGCACGAGCAGGCCGCCGCCGAGGACCTCCGCGAGGGTGTCGGCGACATCGCTGAGGCCGCCGCCGTCCAGGACGATCCTGGTCAGCCGCTCGTGCAGGGCCGCGGCCCGTTCGATGGACTCGCTGTGCGCCTGGATGACCGCGTTGGCCTCGGTGAGTTCGTCGACGGTGCGGCGCACGTCCTGGAAGAGGGTGGCGTTCTCGATGGCGATGGCCGCGTGGTCGGCGAGGGACACCAGCAGCGCCACCTCGGCGGGCGAGAAGGGGCGGGCCCGCCGGTTGGCGGCGAAGAGCACGCCGATGACCCGCTCGCCCAGGGACAGGGGAACGCCCTGGATCGCGGTGACCCCTTCGCCGCCCACGGTGTCGTCGATGGTGTGGTCGAAGCGCGGGTCGTTGAGGTAGTCCGGGGTGTGGTACGGCACGCCCGTCTTGGCGACGAGGCCGCCGAGCCCCGCGCCCATCGCGAGCCGTACCTGCTTGAAGGCGTCGGTGCGGATGCCGTCGGTCACGCGCATGTAGGTGTCGCCGCGGTCGTCGTCGTTGAGCATGAGGTAGGCGGCGTCGGTGCCGATGAGCTGGCGGACGCGGCGGACGATCGCCTGCAGCACGGCCTCCAGGTCGCGCAGCGAGGACAGGTCGCCCGCTGTCTCGTACAGCGCGGCGAGTTCCGCCTCGCGCCGGCGGCACTCCGCCAACTGTGCGCGTACCGCGAGGGCGTCGTCGACCAGGGGGCGCAGCGCCTCGGCGGTCTCGCCCTGCGCGCCGGCGAGCAGCTCCTCGTAGTCCGCCCTGGACGCGCCGTCGCGCAGGAGCCGCAGCAGGCGTTCGGCCGCCCGGCCGGCCGCGCCTGCGCCGTGGTCGGTGCCGGGCAGGTCCGTGGCCATCGCGGCCTCCTCCCTCACGGCTCCTTGAGCAAAGAGCGCTCCGGCCGGTCGCCGGCGGCGGGGTCACGCACCGTACCGTTCCCGGAGCCGGCGGACCGCATACCCGCGCCGCCGGGGCGCGGCTGGAGCAGGGACGACACGGTTCCCCAGATGCCGCGGCGGAACAGCAGGACGACGAGGATGAACAGGCTGCCGGTGACGATCCCGACCTCGTCGAACCCGGAGGTGGACAGCCAGTCCTCCAGCCGCACCACGGCAGCGGCGCCGAGCAGGCTGCCCCACAGGGTGCCGATGCCGCCGAGCACCGTCATGACGACGACCTTGCCGGAGGTCGTCCAGTACACCTCCTGCAGCGAGGCGAACCCGTGGTTGACGGCGTACAGTCCGCCCGCGAGCCCGGAGAGGAACGCGGAGACGGTGAAGACGACCACCTTGTAGCGGTCGACGGAGTAACCGAGCGCCCGGGCGCGCGCCGGGTTGTCCCGCACCGCGGTCACGACGCGGCCGAACGGCGAGTGCACGATGCGCCAGGCGGCGGCCAGCCCGGCCAGGACCAGGGGCAGCGCCGCGTAGTAGTAGACGAAGGAGTCCGACAGGTCGAGGCCCGGCAGGTCGCGCGGGATGCCCTGCAGGCCGTTCTCACCGCCCGTGAGATCCCCCCACTGGTTGGCGATGAAGTAGATCATCTGCGCGAAGGCGAGGGTGACCATGGCGAAGTAGATGCCGCTGCGGCGTACGGCGAGCAGCCCGATGGGTACGGCCACGACCGCCGCGGCCACCGCGCCGCCGGCGACCGCGACCGGAAAGGGCACGCCGGCGTGGAGGGCGATGAGCCCGGTGGTGTACGCGGAGGTGCCCCAGAACGCGGCGTGGCCGAAGGACAGCAGCCCGGCGTGGCCCAGCAGCAGGTCGAAGGCGACGGCGAACAGGCCCCAGCAGAGGATGTCGGCCGCCACCGGCGGATAGAGCACCCAGGGCAGGACGAGGACGGACACGAGGCCGGCGGCGAGCAGCCCCCAGCGCAGCCAGGCGGGCCTGGCGTGGAGCCGGTCGAGCAGGGCGAGGATCATAGGGCGTGTTCCTCCTTGCCGAAGAGTCCGGCCGGCCGGACCAGCAGCACCACGGCCATCAGCAGGAATATCGAGGTCTGCGAGAGGACGGGGACGTAGAGGTTGCCGAGTGCCTGGAGCATGCCGATGGCGAAGCCGGCGACCACGGCGCCGGGGATCGAGCCGAGCCCGCCGATGACCACGACCGCGAAGACCGCGATGATCAGGTCCGCGCCCATGCTTGAGTTGACCGCGCGCATCGGTGCGGCGAGCACCCCGGCCAGCGCGGCGAGCGCGACGCCGAACCCGAACACGGGCGTGACCCAGCGGCCGGTGTCGATGCCCAGCGCGCGGGTCAGCTCGGGCCGTTCGGTGGCGGCGCGCACCACCGTGCCGATACGGGTGCGGGTCAGCAGCAGCCATACGCCCAGGCAGACGACGGCCGCGGTGCCCAGGACGAAGACCTGGTAGGCGGGGTAGTCGAAGAGCCCGAGGTCGACGGAGCCGGGGAAGGGGCCCTCGTCGTACGGTCGGGACTGGGCGCCGTACTTCATGCGCATCAGGTCCTGGCAGACCAGCGCGATGCCGAAGGTGAGCAGGAAGTTGTAGAGCGGGTCGAGGGCGGCGAGCCGGTGGATGAACAGCCGCTCCAGCGCCATGCCCGCCACCGCCGCGGTGAGCGGCACCAGCAGCAGCGCCCACCAGAACCCGAGTCCCGCGGTGTCCTGGAGGACCACCGCGCCGAACGCGCCCAGCATGTAGAGCGCGCCGTGCGCGAAGTTGACGACGTGGAGCATGCCGAAGATGACGGCGAGGCCGAGGGCGAGCAGGGCGTAGAAGCCGCCCGAGACCAGGCCGTTGAACGCCTGTTGCAGGAAGGAGGTCATCGTGGTTCCCGTCCGTCCGCCGCAGCCCGGGCCGGATCCGCGGGCTGCGGCCGTGGGTCGCCGGTCAGGGCATCGAGCAGTCGGGTGAGGGCGGACCGAACGCCTTGCCGGCGGGGATGGTCTCCACCTTCTCGGTGAAGTCGCCTTCCCTCTCGCTGTCCGCGGGGTCCTTGACCCGGGCCAGATAGGCGTCGTGCACGACACGGTGGTCGGCCGCGCGCACCTCGGCGTTGCGGGCGAAGAAGTCGTCGAACTCCATGCCCTCCAGCTCCTTGTTGACCTCCTCCGGATCGTCCGTTCCGGCGCGCTGCACGGCCTCCAGGTAGTGCGTGGCGGCGGAGTAGTTGGCGGCGTGGTCGAACGTCGGCCACGTGCCCGCCTCCTTCCGGAACCGCTCGGCCCACTGCCGCGACTCCGCGTCGAGGTTCCAGAACCAGGCGGAGGTGAACATCGTCCCGGCGAGCTTGTCCTGCCCGATCGCCTTGATGTCGGTGTCGAACATCAGGCCGATGGCCAGTTGGATGTCCTTGTCCTTGAGCTTGAACTGCTGGTACTGCTTCACCACGTTGACCAGGTCGCCGCCCGCCTGGAGGGTGCCGAGCACGTCGGGCGCGGGCTTCTTCGCGGACGCCTTGAGCAGGAAGGTGGAGAAGTTGTCGTGGGGGAACGGCGTCGGGTCCTTGCCGACCACCTCACCGCCGGCCTCCTCGATGGCGGTGCTGAACTCCTTCTCCATGTCCTGGCCGAAGGCGTAGTCCGGGTAGATGAGGTACCAGCTCTCGCTGTAGGTTCGCATTTCCGATGTCCCTTTCTCATTGATGGTGGCCTCTTTCTGGCCCAAGGGACAAGGCAGTGAGACGAACAGACGTCTGATCGTTCGCCCGTAGTAGTGCTGATCCCGGTCTCGATCTATGCAGCGATGTTCTCCGCCGTGATGGTGGAGATGTCTCAGCTGGTCGAGACCGGGGTTTCGCTCCCCGTTCTTGCTGCTCGGGGGTGGGGTATGTCGTGTGTGCTTGGCGAGGTCTCGATGAGTCTTCGAAACGTGGACGGGCAGATCGACGAGGACCGGCCCTGGCAGACGACGGGCGTCGATGTCTTCGAGCCTTCGGTGCCGTGGCGTACATTCCGCTGGCGGCACGGCCAGAAGCACTACTCGGGCACGTACTGGTCCTCCACGATGCGTGACCATGTCTTCTACGAGTCGCGGCTTGAGCTGACGCGGCTGCTCTACGCCGACTTCGATCAGGACGTGACGGCGGTCTTCGCCCAGCCGTTCCTCCTCTCCACCACGGTGGACGATCGGGTGCGGCGCCATGTCCCTGACTTCCTCGTTCTGCGGGAGAAGGACGTGCCGCTGGTCGTCGACGTCAAGCCGCGGCACCTGCTCACCCGGCCGAAGGTGGCCTTCGCGCTCGGCTGGGCACGCGAGGTCGTCCTGTCGCGTGGCTGGGACTTCGAGGTGTGGTGCGAGCCGCCGGAGACGGAGTTGGCGAACCTGCGCTTCCTTGCGGGCTATCGCCGCGACTGGCTGTTCGACGAGGACCTGCTCGCGGAGATCCGTGAAGCAGATCTGTACGGGGCTTCGCTCGGCGAGGCGTTCCGCGCCTTTCCACACCATCCGGAGTGGAGGGTGCGGGCGGCCGTTCTGCGGCTGCTGTGGTGTCAGCACTTCGTGTCGGATTTGGCAGTGCCTTTGTCCGAGCGCCACGAACTGTGGCAGGGGCCGGCCGCCGTGACCGGCTTCGGGAGACGCGATCTGCCCGGGCCGGTCAAGGAGCGTGAGCAGAACCTCGACGTCGTGGAAGACGAACCGGCTCATCGAGTGCAGGGGCATCGTGTGGGAGGGCATGTGAACGGATCTGCGGTACGTGTCGGGGTGGGCACGAGGCTGACGTACGACGGCGAAGTCGTCACGGTGGAGGAGATGTTCGGCTCCGCTGCCGGCAACGAGGTTCTTGTGCGTGATGGGCCGGGCCGCCGGTTCCGGTTGTCGCTGCGGGAGGTACTCGCCTCCGGCCGGGCGGCGGTCATCCCCGAAGGACCCGGCCCTGCGTCCGACGATCCGTGCGAGACCGCCTCGATTGTGCTGGCTCAGCTCACGGACGAGGAGCTGGATGCGGTGCGCGAGCGCGCCGCCCACATCAGCGAGGTTCTCTACGGCTTCCGGTCGGGCAGCGAGGAGCTGCCGGCGCCGGGCGAGCCTCGGCCGCAGTACGCGGCAACGGTGCCCAAGCTGCAGCGGTACGAGGCCAAGGCCGCTGAGCTGGGGGTGAGCGTGCGCACCATCAAGCGGTGGGTGCGGGCCTTTCTGCTGGACCGGGAGGCCGGTCTGGTGCGCGGCGGGCCGGATCGCGGGGACGGCACCATGGGCGGGCTCGGGCGGGCCGATCCGCGGTGGGTGGAGATGGCCCTGGAGATCATGGCTGAGCACGGGAAGGATTCGCAGCCGACCCGGGCCAAGGTGATCCGCGTGATCGGCCCTCGCCTCAGCGCCCGCTACGGCGAGGACGAGGTGAAGCTGCCGACCCGTGCGACGGCGTATCGGTGGCTTGAGGAGCTGGAGCGGCGGCGGCCGACCTTCAGGTTGAGCACGAAACGCAACCGGGACATCGCCGCCCGGCCGCGCGGCGCGTACGGGAAGCTGCGTCCGACGCGGCCGGGCGAGTACCTGCTGATGGACACCACGCGTCTGGACGTCTTCGCGCTGGACCCGATCACGCTCAAGTGGGTACAAGCGGAACTGACCGTGGCGATGGACTGGTACACCCGCTGCGTCTGCGGGATCAGGGTGACCCCGGTGTCCACGCAGTCCATCGATGTCGCGGCGGTGCTGTTCCAGACCTACCGGCCCCGCCCGGCGGGCAGGGACTGGCCCGCGCACGCCGTCTGGCCTGACCACGGCATCCCCCGCGCCGTCTTCGTGGAACGCGAGGCTCTCCAGGAGGACGAAGCGAAGGGCGGTGGCGAGGCGGGAGTCGCGGGGCCGGCCCTGGTGCCGGAGACCATCGTGGTCGACCACGGCAAGCCTTTCATCAGCGAGCACATCACCTCGGTCTGCCAGCGGCTCGGCCTGTCGATTCAGCCTGCTCGCCTGCGGACGGGCCGGGACAAGGGGCCGATCGAAAGATTTTTCAGGACCCTGCGTGAGGGCCTGCTGGAGTCGCTGCCCGGCTACAAGGGCCCGGATGTGTTCTCGCGGGGCGAGCGGCCGGAGGACCAGGCGTTCTTCTTCCTCCACGAGTTGGAGGCGATCATCCGCGAGTGGGTGGCCTGTGTGTATCACGTGAGGCCCCATGACGGGCTGGTCGATCCGCAGGTCCCTGGACTGCGGTTGTCGCCGTCGGTGATGTTCGACCACGGGATCGTCCGGGCGGGCTACATCGAGGTTCCTCGTGATCCGGCGCTCGGGTTCGAGTTCCTGAAGACGGAGTGGAAGCCGCTCCACCACTACGGCGTCGAGATCCGCAAGTGCCGTTACAACGGTCCCGGTCTGGATGGCTACCGCGGTGAGACGAGCCCGTACACCGGGCCGAAGGCCAGGGGCCTGTGGCCGGTCCAGGTAGACCCCGACAACATCAACTACATCTACTTCCGCCGCCTGGACACCCGGCGCTGGCACACCCTGGAGTGGGAACACGCCCCGGCGATGAAGTTCCCGATCAGCGAGCAGGCCATCGAGCTCGCCCGGAAGGTGGCGGGCAAGAAGTACCGCTTCCCCGACGACGAGACCGCCGTCGCCGAGCTGTTGGAACGCTGGCATCTCGGCCTGGGTCTGACCATGTCCGAGCGGCGCATCGCCCTGCGCCAGGCCCGCGAGCAGTCCGCCTTCGACCTGCCGGACGCCGAGGGCGACGACGTCCGTGCGCTGCCGTCGGTCGCCCGGATCCTGGCCGACGACGGCGACGAGGACGTGGAGGAACCGGAAGCGGACGAGGTCGAGCCCTACGAGGGACAGGTGCCCAGCGATGACGACGAGGACGACGAACTCGACGGCCAGGACGCGGGCGACGACTTCTACGCCGACGCCTTGGAGGACGCGTGAGCCTGGCCCGCGACACCGAACCCGCGCGAGGCTCGGGCCCTCAGCTGGACAACCTCACGCTCTCGCGCAAGGAGGGGCTGCGAGCGCTGGCCGAGGCGCCGCCTCGGCAGAAGCCGGAGCTGCTGACGCTTCAGCAGCTGGCGGACCTGAGTGAGGCGGCGCGGCTGGAGTACGAGCACGGCCGCAGCGTGTGGCACGCCAACCTCGGACCGATCAGGACGCCGCAGCTCGAAGCCCTGCACGAGGACTTGTGGGACATCCTGGCCAGCAACCAGCAGGACGGCGACAAGGCCAAGGGCGCCGTGGCCGTGGACGCCTTCCCCGGGCTCGGCAAGACCACCGCGGTGCTGAACTTCGCGCTGAAGTACCACCGGCAGGAGATCGCGCGGGCCGGCGCCTTCACCGCCGCTGGACACGAGCGGTGGCCCGTCTGCCGGGTCGGGCTGACCAGCAACATCGGCATGAAGGACTTCAACCGGGCCCTGCTGGAGTTCTACGCGCACCCCGGCCGCAAGAGCGGCACCGCCGCGCTGTTCGTCCAGCGCGCCCTGGACTGCGTCCTTGCGTGCGAGACGAAGCTGCTGATCATCGACGACCTCCACTTCCTCAAATGGCAGGACAAGAACGGCACGGAGGTCAGCAACCACTTCAAGTACATCGCGAACGAGTTCCCGGTCACCTTGATCTTCATCGGCGTCGAGCTGGAGAACCGCGGCCTGTACTCCGAGGCCGACTCCAGCGGTGACATCACCCTCGCCCAGACCGCGCGCCGCACCACGCCCCTGACGATGGACCCCTTCGTCGTCACCGACGACACACACCGCCGCGAGTGGCGCAGCCTGCTTCTTGCCCTCGAACAGCGGATCGTGCTGAGCCGGAAGTTCCCCGGCATGCTCGCCGAGGAGCTGTCCGACTACCTCTACATCCGCACCACCGGGCACATTGGCTCGCTGATGACGCTCATCAACCGCGGCTGCCAGCGCGCCGCCCGCACCGGCAGAGAAGTCCTCGACGAGGACCTGCTGAACCAGGTGAAGCTGGATGCGGCGGCGGAGCGGGCCCGCAAGGCACTCGCGAAGAAGTTCGCCCACCGTCGCATGACGACCAAGCCCACGCGTTCGCACACACCGAGCATCCCGTCCGCGAGGACGGTGGCGTGAGAGCTGCCCGGACGCTGCCGCTGCGGCTCGCCCCGGCCCCAGGGGAGGCGCTCGATTCCTGGCTGGAGGCGATCGCCGCGCAGCTTCGCGTGCCCATGGGTGAGGTGCTGGTCTGTCTCGGGTTGCACGGGGATGGGGAGGCGCCGAAGAACTGGGCGCCGTGGATGACGCTGTTGCTGCCCGGCGAGGCAGACCGCATCGCCGTCGCCACCGGGACCGGGCTGGACCGCCTGCGCACGATGACGCTGGAGCACTTCGGCCAGCGGGCCCTCGTCGTTGACCCCGAGCGTCGTCAGGTTGATGGCTCCATCGTCTGGGGACGCGGGGTCGGCGGCGGGTCACGCTTCTGCCCGGACTGCCTCGGGGAGAACGAGGGGCGCTGGCCCCTGGTCTGGCGGCTGGGCTGGTCGTACGCCTGTCTCACCCACCGCCAACTGCTGGTGGACTTCTGTCCCCAGTGCGGCTCGCGGCAGCGCAAGCGGCCTCACCCCAGCCGCGTCATTCCACGTCCCGGCCACTGTGACGCGCTTCTTCCACAGCCAGCGGACGGGGCATCGCGTCCCCGCTGCCGGCATCCGCTCGCCGATACCGACAGCATGCGCCTGGACGCCGGGCACCCCGCGCTGCGCGCCCAGCAGGATCTGCTGGACACCGTCACCAGCGGTGTCGGGGCCTTCGGCGTCTACGCTCACGATCCGCAGCCCGCTGTGGCGGTGCTTGCCGACATGAAGGGCATCGCCCGCCGCGTCCTGTTCCACATGACCGCAGAGCGGATGACCCGTCTCGTCCCCGAGGACCTGGTCCGCGCCCACTTCCACACCCGTGAGCACAACGACAGCCTGCGCGAGGCCCAGCGGCGCGCGCCGGTGGACCCCGGACGCGTGGCTCCGGCCTACGCGGTGACCGCCGCAGCGGGAGCCACTGCCGCCTGGAGCATTCTCGGGCAAGCGGACTGCCGCCAGGCCGCTCCCCGCATGCGAGAACTCCTCGATGCCCTCGTGGACCGCGGCTACTGGGCCAGTCCCACGGTGACCCGGAACTGGGGCCGCTACACCAGCCCTCTGTTGGAGGCCGTTCACCTGAAGGCCGTCGCGCCGACCCTGTGGCCCAACGCGGCCCTGCGCTATCGCACCGCGCTGCCCGTTCCCTCCAGCCCCACGGCCACTCCCGCCCAGGTGACGGCGCGGGCCTGCAAGATCCCCGGCGTCATCTGGCCGCTGTGGGCCGTCCGCCTCAACCCCCACCCACAGGTACGTGAACACCTCGAAGCCGCGCTGGCGGCCAGCCTGCTGCTCGTGGACAGCCGGATCGAGCTCCCCTCGGCCGTCCAGAAGCTCGGCAACCTCATCGACCAGCCCATCCTGACCCATGCGCTCCAAGCGCTCCGCGACGACTCCCACTACGAGGGCAGTCAACTCGCCCTGATCCGTCTGGCCGCCTACCTCGACAGCCACGAGGTGCCCATCGACTACGCCCGCCGACGGCGCCAGGACTACACCAACCTGCTGCCCGAGAACGAATGGATCGACCTGTGCCACCGGGCCCTGATGGACCCCGGAGCCGGAGCCAGGCACAAGGTGGCCCGCTGCTACCTGTTCGAGAGGATCAGCGGTCTGCCCTACACCCGGATCCCCCACCCGCCGCGCGACAGCTCTGCCTTCCGCACCAACCGGGCGCGCTTCCCCTATATCCTGACACAGGCTGCGGCCATCGAACTCGACCAGGTCGCACGGGCGTTCCTCGACCGCAACCGGCTCGCGCACGAACCCGTGACCTGGCAGCCCCCGGCCGAGTTGCTGAACGGACTCAACCTGCCCCGGGCCGATCCCGACACCATCGACCTCGACGACCTTCACCGCCGAGTCCGGGCCGGGCAGGCCGCCACACACATCGCCGACAAGCTCGGAACCGACCTGCGCACGCTGCGCTACGTCCTGAGCGAGCACCCTCCGGCGGCGCCGAAACCGGCCCCCCGTGATCCACGAGCACGGGCGCGCGGGCGCACCAGCCTCCACGTCGCACGGCACATGATCTCCAAGGACCAGATGGAACGCCTCTACGCCCAGCAGGAGATGCCCTTCATCGCCATCGCCCGCCACACGGGCATCAACCGGAAGACCCTCGCGACGCTCGCCGAGGAATACGGCATCGCGCGACGCAACCACCGGCCCCGCGGCTCCCTGGACCCCGCGTGGCTCCATGAGCAGTACGTCATACGCCGCCGCACGCTGGCGGACATCGGCCGGGAGACCGGCATGAGCGGATCAGCGGTGGCAGCTCGTGCCCGCGACTACGGAATCCAGACCCAGAACAACCGGCAGCCCCGGTGCCCGCAGCACGACTTCGCCACCGCGCCCGAGGTCATCCAGCCCACCCTGGGCAACGCCTACGCGATCCGCCGGCTGCGCGTCTTCATCCAAGTCGTCCGCTACCCGACTCTCACCGAAGCGTGCCAGATCCACGGCATCCATCCCTCGACCCTCACCATGCAGCTCAAACGCCTGGAGACGGACCTGGGTGGCCTCCTGCTGATCCGCGCGAGTCGAGGCCGCCAGCTCGCACTCACCCAGCTCGGCCACGACGTCGTCGCAGCCGTCCAGGTCTGGGCCCACACGCTGGCGGAACAACCTCGGGAGACCTGGGCCCGCTCGCAGCGGCGCCGTCCCCGGCCAGGACGGACGAAGCGCACGAGCCGACGCCCCGTCGACGCACCGGGGGTGGACCGTTTCCCTCCGCTCCTGCAGCCAGCGGTGCGTACGTTCGCCGGGCGCCGCCGCCTGCACCGGTTCCTTCACGCCGCGCGCTACTCCACCCTGGCGGCATTCTGCCGCGACGCGGGCATCTCCCCCTCCACGCTGACCCTCCAGCTTCAGCACCTGGAACGAGATCTCCAGGGCCAGCTCCTGATCCGACGCCAGCGCGGGCACCGGATGCGACTGACCGACTTCGGCGAAAAGGTCCTGTCTGTCGCCAAGCCGTACACGGATCAGCTCGCCACCCGCGAGCGCCGAGACCTTCGGGACGAAGGCGATCAGGAGCGTCGCCGATCCGGCGCGCAGTAGCCGATGGTCCCTGGCGGGGAGGTGGCGATGATCTGTCACTAGTCTATAGTTGAAGAGTTCTTCAACTAATGAGTTGCAGTGGATTACAAGTGGTCGAGGTGGGAGGTTGGGTGGACGAGTTCACTGAGGTGCTCCTGGAGCGGGTGCGGGGAGCACAGGCGGATCTTGAGGCTGCGCGCCGCGTGGAGGATGTGCATGGGGTTACCGTGGCGGCTGGTGAGCTGGAGGACATGCTGCGGTTGGCGCGGGACCACGGGATCGAGCTGGGTATCGGGCGGCCAAGGTGACTGGGGTCAACGTTCCGCTGTATCAGGCGAAGGCGGAGCTCTTCCGGATGTTGGGGCATCCGGTGAGGATTCGGGTGCTGGAGCTGTTGCAGGACGGGCCGGTGCGGGTCAGGGATCTGCTGGCGGCGATCGAGATCGAGCCGTCGAGTCTGTCGCAGCAGTTGGCAGTGCTGCGACGGTCGGGCGTGGTCACCGCAACGCGTGACGGTACGAGTGTGGTGTATGAGCTCGCAGGTGGGGATGTGAGGGAACTGTTGCGTGCGGCGCGGCGGATTCTGTCTGAGATGTTGGGCAGTCGGCGGGGCCTGCTGATGGAATTGCGTGAGGCCGAGGCATCGTCGTGACAGTGCGGGCGCCGGGATGAGTGCGGCGGGCCGGTGAGCGTCGCAGCCTGGCGGGGGTTGGCTGACGTCGCAAGATGGTCCAGCGGTGACGGGGGTGGGATACCCGGTTCGTGGCGGGCGTTCCCTGTCGGGGGTGCGTTGGGTGGCCTTGGTCTGCGGTGGCCGCGAGGCGGTCGTGGTGTGCTGCTGGGTCGTGTGGGGGGCGTTGCCTGGGGGTGGGGTGTTAGAGGTCGTTGCCGGCGTAGGAGAGGTTGAAGCTTTTGTTGGTCAGGGGGAAGTCGGGGACGATGGTGTCGGTGAGGGCGAGGGGGAGGGCGGGCCAGTTGAAGAAGGAGGGGTCGACGGGTTTGACCCGGGTGAGGGTGTTGTCGGGGGCGAGTTCGATGCGGGTGGTGATGGTGCCGCGCCAGCCTTCTACGATGCCGGTGCCGGAGCGGATGGGTTGTGTGCTGGGGCTGGGTGGTGGGGCGGTGTGGGTGCCGGTGGGGAGGTGGTGGCTGAGGTGGTCGATGAGGGTGAGGGAGGCGTCGATTTCCTCGGCGCGGACCAGGAAGCGGGCCAGGACGTCGCCGGTGGTGTGGAGGGGGATGGTGGGTTGCGGGTCGTGGTGGTGGAAGGGGTGGGCGGTGCGGGCGTCGGCGGGGAGGCCGCTGGCGCGGGCGACGTAGCCGAGGCAGCCGAGGTCGCGGGCGGCGTCGGTGGTGAGGATGGCGGTGCCGGTGAGGCGGTCGCGGACGGTGGAGTGGTCGAGGGCGAGGTGGACGATGTCGCGGATGTCGTTGCCGATGGTCCGCATCCGGGCTGGGTCGGGTACGGAGCGCAGGGCCGCGCCGCCGGGGAGGATGCCGCCGCGCAGGAGCCGGTGGCCGGTGGTCTCCTCGTTCAGGCGCAGGAGGGTTTCGCGGATGCGCTGGGCGTGGGCGTTGAGGATGGAGTGGCCGACGTCGTTGCACAGCGCGCCGAGGTCGGCGATGTGGTTGTGGAGGCGTTCGAGTTCCAGCAGCAGGGCGCGGGCCTGTTGGGCGTGGGCGGGCACGCGGGTGCCGGTGGCGTCTTCGATGGCGAGGCAGTACGCGAGCGCGTGGCCGACGGCGGTGTCGCCGCTGATGCGTTCGGCCAGGGGCAGGCCGGCGTCGATGGTGCGGTGCTGGAAGAGTTTTTCGATGCCTTTGTGGACGAACCACAGGCGGGCTTTGAGTTTGAGGATGGTTTCGCCGACGACGGAGAAGCGGAAGTGGCCTGGTTCGATGAGGCCGGCGTGGACGGGGCCGACGGGGATTTCGTAGACGCCCTCGCCTTCGACTTCGAGGAAGGGGTAGGGGCCTTCGGGGTGGGCGAAGGGCGGTGGGGGGCCGGCGTCGGGGCGCATGGGGTACCAGCCGCGGGGCCAGTGGTAGTGGCGGACCAGGCGGCGTGGCAGGGGGTGGCCTTGGGGGGTGATGCCGTGCAGGTCGTGCATTTCGCGTTCGAAGCGGCCGCCGGGGAAGGACAGGTGGGCGATGGTGGGCAGTTCGGGGGTGGCCGGGTCGAGGTGGACGGTGACTTCGGTGCGGGTGTCGGGTGGGCCGGAGACGAAGAGGTAGACGACGCGGATGGCGTCGGTGTCGTGGTGGGCGGCCATGAGGGCGAGGCGGTGGCCGGAGTCGAGGAGTTTTTCGGCTTCGGCGGGCAGGTGGGCGGGGCTGGTGGTGATGGTGTGGCGTGCCGGGGTCGGGGGGCGCATGGTGTCAGTGGCCTTCTGCGATGGTCGCGGCGTGGGAGAGCACGTCTGTCAGGGGGCCGGTGGCCAGGCCGAGGGCGGCGCAGGCGGCGAGCCCGGCCGCCCAGGGCAGGGTGGTGGCGGCCCCGAGCCGGAGGGGGACGGCGGGGGGGCCGGGGGCGGGGGGCAGGGCGCCGAGGACCATGCGGCCGGTGCGGGCCGCGAGGGCGGCGAAGGCGATGAGCATCAGGGTCAGCGCGATGGCGATGGCCCAGCCCATGTCTTGGGTGAACCCGGCGCGGGCGATGCCTACTTCGGAGGCGAAGAGGCTGAAGGGGGGCAGGCCGAGCAGGGCGATGACGGCGAGGCCGAACGCGGCGCCCAGGGCGGGGGTGCGGGCGAGCAGGGCGCGCACGCGGCCGATGCGGGTGGTGTGGCGTAGCTGGGCGATGTGTCCGGCGGAGGTGAAGGCGACGGACTTGGCCAGTCCGTGGCCGGCGATGTGGAGCAGGACCGCGGAGAGGGCGAGGTGGCTGCCGATGGCGGTGCCGAGGGCGATCAGGCTCATGTGCTCCATGCTGGAGTAGGCCAGCATGCGTTTGTAGTCGCGTTGAGCGAGGAGCAGTCCGGTGGCCAGGGCCAGGGTGAGCAGGCCGGCGCCGGTGAGCAGGGTGCGGGTGTATCCGGTGCCCACCGCGGCGTCGGCGATGACCTTGTAGCGCAGGATGGCGGTGAAGGAGACCGCGAGCAGGACGCCGGACATCAGGGCGGAGACCGGGGCGGGGGCCTGGCTGTGGGCGTCGGGCAGCCAGGCGTGGAGGGGGACGAGGCCGGCTTTGGCGCCGAAGCCGAGGATGATCAGGGCGATGCCCAGCCGGGTGACGGCGGGGTCGAGTTCGTCGGCGCGGGCGGCGAGGACGGTCCAGTCCAGTGCGTCGATGTCGGAGATGCCGGCCTGGCGGGCGGCGTAGTAGATCAGCACGGTGCCCAGGAAGGCCAGGGCGATCCCGGCGGAGCAGATCACGACGTATTTCCACGCGGCCTCGATGGAGGCGCGGGTGCGGTGGTGGCCGACGAGGAAGGCGGTGACGATCGTGGTGGCTTCGATCGCCACCCACAGCACGCCCAGGTTCCGTGTCAGCACGGCGGCTGCCATGGCGGCGAGGAAGGCGTGGACCAGCGCGCAGTAGCGGCGCGCGTCCGGTTCGGTCAGGTGTCCGGTGGTGCGTTCGGCGGCCAGGTAGGCGGGGCCGGCGGCGCAGGCCAGGGTCGCGACGGCGCCGACGGTCAGCAGCAGCCAGGCGGTCAGGGCGTCGGCGCGCAGCAGGTGGCCTGCGGCGGTCACCGGGCCGTGGTGGGTGGTGCGGGCGGCCAGCACGGCCGCGCAGGTCAGGATCGCCAGGGGTGAGAGCATGCCGGCCCAGCCGGTCACGGTACGCGGCCGGGGCTGGGGCCGGGTGCGCAGGAGGGCTGCGTAGCCGGTGGCGGTGGCCAGCGGCAGGGCGATGGGGGTGGCGAGCAGCAGGCCGGAGGTGAGGGGGGTCATCAGTCGTGGAGCTCCCGCAGGTCGTCGATGTCGGTGCCGCCGAAGGCGGCGCGCATCCGGGTGGTGAGGATCTGCAGGACCAACACGGCGAGCAGCAAGTCGAAGGAGACGCCGAGTTCGACGATGAGCGGCACGCCGGAGGTGGCCAGGAACGCGGTCGCGGTGATGCCGTTGTCCAGCAGGAGGAAGCCCACTACCTGGGAGAGTGCGCGGCGGCGGGTGACCAGGGTGAAGAAGCCGATCAGGACGACTCCCAGTCCGACCGGCAGGGCCCGGGTGGCCGGGGAGGGGGCCAGGTCGACCAGGGGCTGGGCCGCGGCGTAGGCCAGCAGGGTCAGGCCGGCCGCGACCAGCAGCGAGGCGGCCACGTTGACCAGCGGCTGGGCCTCCCGGGTCTCGCCGCCGGCGGCCAGCGCCCGGCGCATCAGGTAGGGCAGCAGCCCGGCGCGCAGCAGTCCGACGCCGATCGCCACGGCCACCAGCTCGGCGTGTTCCTCGTGCAGTCCCAGCAGCGCGGCGATGGCGGCCAGCGCCGCGCCCTGCACGGCGAAGATCCGCACGATGGCGGCCAGGTCACGCCGCCACAGCACCAGCACCGCGGCCAGCAGGAAGATCCCGCAGGCCAGGTTCAGCAGCTGGACGTAGAGGTCGTCGCTGATCACAGGATGGTCCCCTCGCCGGTCAGGAAGAAGGAGACGGTGACCGCCAGCAGCGCCAGCAGGAAGGAGCCGGCCAGCAGCTCGGGCACCCTAAACAGGCGCAGCTTGGCCCAGAACACCTCGGCGGCGGCCAGCGCGGCGCCCAGCACGGCGACCTTCACCACCAGCAGCGCCAGCGCGAGGGCCAGCGCGGCGGCCGAGGCGTCGGTGGCGATGCCCCAGGGCGCGAAGAGCGAGGCCAGCAGCCCCAGCAGCACCGTCAGCCGCATCTGTGAGCCGAGTTCGACCAGCGCGAGGTCGGGCCCGGCGTACTCCAGGACCATCGCCTCGTGGATCATCGTCAGTTCCAGGTGGGTGGAGGGGTTGTCCACCGGTAGGCGGCCGGTCTCGGCGATGACGACCACGGCGAGCGCGACGGCGGCCAGCGCGCCGGCCGGGGAGGCCAGCCGGGCGGGGTCGTGGACGGCCTCGGTGACGATGTCGGGCAGGTTCGTCGAGCCGGCCGGTATTGACTGGGCGAACACCGCCAGCAGGATGGTCGGCTCCACCAGGGCGATCACGGTCATCTCGCGGGAGGCGCCCATGCCGCCGAACGCGGTGCCGGTGTCCAGCCCCGCCAGGGCGAGGGCGAGGGTGCCCAGCGCCAGCAGGGCGACGACCAGGATCAGATCGGCGCCGTCGCTGACCGGTGTCGTGGTGGAGGCCAGCGGCACCAGCGCGGCGAGCACACCGGCGGTGACCACCAGCAGCAGCGGCGCGGCGCGGAAGGCCGGACCCGTTCCCGTCGGCGTGATGGGTTCCTTGCGCAGCAGCTTGCGCGCATCCCGCCAGGGCTGGGTGATCCCGGCGCCGGCCCGGCCCTCCATGCGGGCGCGCACCTGCCGCATCAGCCCGGTCAGCAGCGGCGCTCCACCAGCCACCACCACGACCTGGGCGGCCACCGCCGCCGTACCCGTACCCGTCACTGGATCACCGCCAGGGCCGCCAGAAGAATCACCAGACCACCAAAGCCATAGCCCAGATACAGATGTGCGCTGCCGCCCGCCAGGCGGCGCGCGCAGCGGCCGGCGAACGCCAGCGCCGCGAGCACCGGGGAGTAGAGGCGGTACTCGATGCGGTCGGGGACCCGGCGCTGGAAGCGCACCCGTTCGACCAGATAGTCCGACTCACGCTTCGGCGTGACGTCGACGTCCTGCTCGGGGGCGAGCACATCATCGAAGACCCGCTGCAGCGGCTCGGCAAACGAGGTCGCCGTATACGCCATCCGCGGGGTCGGGGCCCCGCCGCCGCAGTCCCACAGCCGCGCGTCCGCCCGGCGCTTGTGGCGCGCGGCCAGGCCGGTCAACGCCGAGAGGGCCAGCACCCCGCCGACCAGCGCGGCGGCGATCCACAGCGGCACGAGCATCGCCGAGACACCCTCAAGGCGAAGGCGCACCGCGCCCCCGGCGACGGCGGCCTCACCCACCCCGTCACCCAGTCCGGCGGCGGCCGAGGCCCGCGCCAGGGCGTCGCCGAGCAGACCGGGTGCCAGGGCGAGGGCGGCGCAGCCGGCGGCCAGCAGGCCCATCCCGGTCAGCATGCTCGGCGGCGACTCGGCCCCGGCCTTGGCCTGCGGGCTGCGCGGGCGGGCGAAGAAGCCGACCCCCAGCGCCTTGACGAACACCGCGGCGGCCAGACCCGCGGACAGCGCGACCGCCGCCACTGCCAACGGCAGCACCACCGCCGTCAGCGTGCCGGGCACCTGAAGGCCGTGGATGAGGGACTGCAGCAGCAGCCATTCGCTGATGAACCCGTTGCCCGGCGGCAGCGCCACCGCGCCGAGCGCGGCGAACGCGAACAGCCCCGCCGTGGCCGGCATCCTCGCCCGCAAGCCCCCAAGCCGGTCCAGATCACGCAGGCCGGTGGCCCGCAACACGGACCCGGCGGCACAGAACAACAGCGCCTTGAACGCGGCATGGTTGACCACGTGCAGCAGCGCCGCGGCGAGCGCCAGCCCGGCCAGCGGACCATCGCCCGCCTCGGCGAACAGGCCCGCCGCCCCGACGCCGATCAGCACCAGACCAAGGTTCTCGCTGGTGGAGTACGCCAGCAGCCTTTTGAGATCCGAGGCCATGGCTGCCTGGAGGATGCCGTAGACGGCCGACACCGCGCCCGCGCCGCCGACCAGCAGCCACCACCAGGACGGCCCGCCACCCAGCAGGTCCAAGCCCACCCGGATGATCCCGTACGCCCCCAGGTTCACCATCGCGGCGCTCATCAGCGCCGAGACGTGGCTGGGCGCCTCCGGATGCGCCCTCGGCAGCCACGCGTGCAGCGGCACCATGCCCGCCTTGGAAGCGAACGCCGCCGTCACCAGCACGAAGACCGTGCCCCGCATGGCCGGTGACATCTCCTGCGCGCCCGCGCGCAGCGCGGCGAACGTCTCGCCTCCCGCCTGCGCCGCGAACAGCGCCAGCCCTGCCAGCAGCAGCACCAGGCCCAGATGCGTCATCACCGCGTACCACAGCCCGGCCTCACGGACTTGGGGCCGCTGCTGGTGCTCGGCCAGCACCAGCAGCAGCGAGGCCAGCGCCATCGCCTCCCACAGCAACAGGAACGTCGCCACCGACGCCGCCGCCGGCACCAGGACGAGCGTGAACGCGAACAACGGCAGCACCGCCTGCACGCCCCGCGCGCTCAGACCGTGCCCCGGGTGCCGGGCGTACCCGATGCCGTAGACGCCGACCGCCGCGATCACCGCCCCGGCCACCGCCATGAACAGCCCCGACAGCGCGTCCACCGCCAGATGGGTCCCGGCCAGCGGCAGCAGCCCGGAGAGCTGCGCCGACCACCGGCCCTCACCGCCGCCTCCGACGCCGAGCGCGGCGCCGCCGGCGACCAGCCCGGCCACGCCGACCCCGGCGGTGCACACCCCGGCCCCGGCGGCCCGGACGCGTTCGGGCAGCAGCAGCCCGGCCGCCATCCCGGCCCCGGCCAGCCCGGCCGCGACGGCCAGCGCCGATCCGACCGTACTCACCGCCTCACCGGCCGGTCAGGGTGCGCAGCACCCCCACGATCGCCTCCGGCCGCGGCGGGCACCCGGGCACCTCCGCGTCCACCGGCACCACATCGGCCACCGCGCCCTCCACCCCGTAGGCCCCGGCGAACTCCCCGCAGTTGCGCGCGCAGTCCCCGACCGCCACCACCAGCCGCGGCTCGGGGGTGGCCGCGACCGTGCGCTTGAGCGGCTCGGCCATGTTGCGGGTCACCGGCCCGGTGACCGCCACCACATCCGCGTGCCGCGGCGAGGCCACCAGCCGCGCCCCGTACCGCTCCGCGTCATACACCGGGGAGAACGCCATGCCGATCTCGATCTCGCAGCCGTTGCACGACCCGGCGTCCACATGCCGCACCTGAGCCGAGCCGCACAGCCCCCGGGCAGCCGGCGGCGGCTCCGCCTCAGGGCGCGGCGGCGCCAGCTCGGCCACCCGGCCGGTCGTGCGGATCTTGCGCAACAGACTCATGTCACAACCTCGTGCCTCGCGGTGATGATGACTTCCCACAGGGTGGTGCCAAGGCGGCCGTCCCGCGTCGGTCATGGGCGGCACCAGGCGCCCCACGAAACGGCCGCCGTCCTAGGAGGGGCGCTACGGCCCCGGCTGCGGCGCCCCGCCCCCCGGCGGCCCTGGCGCCGCCCGCAGGTCCGCCAGCAGCTCGGCCTGGCCCGCCAACACCCCCGACAGGATGCTGCGCGCCACCCGCAACAGCTCGGCCACCTCCGGGGAGGCCAGCGAGTAGTACACGGCCGATCCCTCCTTGCGGGTGATGACCAGATTCGCCCGCCGCAGCACCGCCAGCTGCTGCGACAGATGCGCCGGCTCGATCCCCACGTGCGGCAGCATCTCGGAGACCGCATGCTCCCGCTCGCTCAGCAGCTCCAGCACGCGAATCCGCGCCGGATGCCCCAGCGTCTTGAAGAACTCCGCCTTCAACTGATACAGCGGCGTACTCACCGCGCACCTCCCGCCCGCCAGCCGTCCCGCCGTACCCGCACCAGCCGGTCGCACACGCCCGCCGCGCGAGCCCGTGACCGCCTCATCGTCATGCGGCTCGCCCTCCCATCAGGCACCACTAGGTAGCGGCTTTCAGCAATTGCTAACCTTAGCAACCGCTCAGGTTCGGTCAGGAGGCAGGGTGAGGATCACTCCCGTGCGCGGTCCAGGCGTCGTCCTGCTCATGTGCCCCGCCTGCCGCCTGGCGTTTCACCCGGCCGCGGCGGGCCTGGACCAGGGCCGCCCGCAGCGCGGGCACGCCCGCCCGCCGCGCACCGACCGGCTGCGCGGCCAGCCCACTCCCGGACCGGCCGTTCTCCCAAGCCCGCCGCACCGGCCGGAGGGCAGCCAGGCCACACAACTCCGGCCGGACCGGTCCCCTTCGCGGTCCGGCCGGACCCCGCACCGCACGGCACGCCCGTGAACTGGACCCACGACCGCCACGACGGCGTCGACGTGCTGAGCGTGACCGGCTTCCTGCACGACGAGGTGACCGACCGGTTCACCGCCGCCGTCCGCTGGGTCCACGCCCGCACCACCGGCCCCCTGGTCATCGATCTGACCGCGCTCAGCGGCTGGAGCCCCCGAGGGGAACAAGCCCTCCGGGACGCGGTCGAACAGCTCCTCAACGGCCCAGGCCCGCTGGCCGTCTGCGGGCTGGAGAGCCTGACCCACGATCAGGTCCTCCCCCCACGGCTGGGCCCGGTGCTGACCTTCCCGGACCTGGCCGCCGCCCTCAGCGCCCTGTCCCCACCCTCGTGATCCGCCTCGGCGCGCACGCGCCACGGCCCACCCCGCAGGCGCATCAGGACCAGGCCGCCCCGGCGGCAGCGGCGCGGGCTCAGCCCGTCGTGCCCCAGCCGTGGGAGTACCACTGACGCCGCCCGGCCACCGCACCGGGTGCACCACCGTGGGCGGCCACAGCAGCCCGCAGGTTCGCGTGCACCCGCAGCGGTGCCCCGCCGGCCCCACGGACCGCGGGAAGGCCGCACGCGGGGTGGCCGGCGAGTTCCAGCGCCCGGCCACGCGCGGCCAGACGCCGCGCCGCGTGCGCGAGGGCATCCTGTCCCTGAAGCGACCAGCCCCGCACGGCGGCCACATCCAGTATCAGCGGCCCCCTGCCATGCGCCAGCGTCCAGTTGACCGCACCGCCAAACCGCCCGGCCGTCGCGGCGGTCAGGCTGCCCGACACCGCCAGGACACCAAGATCCTCATAGGCGGTGTAGTGCCACTGGAGTTTCGCAGCAGGCATCGGCCGGCCCCTTTCTCACGAGGAACTACTGCACGGGAAGGGTGATCCACACGCTCTTGCCGCCCCCGTCGGCATCCGACTGGACCGTGGCCGTGCCACCGCGTTCCGCGGTGACCTCCACGACCATGGCCAGGCCCCCCGCCGGCCGGGCCAGGCGGATCAGATCCGGCTGATACGGGTGACGGTCGTGCACGGCGAACGCCAGGACGCCCGCGCCGGCCGCGTAGATCACATCCACGGTGGGAGAGACGCCGGCGGCGTGACGGACGGCATTGGTGACCAGTTCGCTCACCACCAGCAGCGCCGGGCCCATCACCGAATGGCCCGGATTGATCCCCCACCCGGCATACGCCTGCTCGGCGGTCCGGCGGGCCACCGCCACCGCCGCCGGCTCGGTCGGCATCGTCAGCACATGACGGTGCTCCAACGCGGCACGTGCACCCATCACGCCCCGCCCCCGCCCGCCCGCGGATCCGCCGCGTCATCCAGCCGGAAGCCCTGCACCGCCTCGGGATTGATCCGCAACACCGCATCGTGCGGCCCGTGAGCCCAGCCCAGCAACGTGCGGCGATAGTGCGCCGCCTCATGCGGATCACCGACCACCTCCACCGGCCCGTCCACCGTCACCGACCAGCCCGACCGGGTCGGGGAATCCACATGATCGACGTGGTAGGCGGCCCTCCCCGCCGCAGCCACCACGGCCAGGGCAACCGGCGCCCGCACCACCAGACGGCCGTACTCCAGCACATGCGCGCCAGGACGCACCACCGCCTGCCCGCGCCGCACCACGACCACCCGCCCACCGGGCACCCCGGCAAGCAGCCACAACGCCTCCTCCCCCGGGACCTCCGTCATCCGGCGCACCACAGCACTCACCGCACGGCCCCCGCGACAGCAGACACCGATCGCCGGCCGGGACTGACCAGAACACCCCCAGCAAGCACAGCGCCGAACACCTCGCACGTCACGGCCCCGTCGGCCAGCGGTGAAACCACCGCGGCCCCCACCCGGTCAAGGAACGCCCTCACCGCTCCCCGACCTCCGCATCCCGCAGTTCGGCCAGCAAGGCGTTCTGCCCGGCCAGCACCTCGGTCAGGATGCGCCGGGCCGCGAGCAACAGATCAGCCACGTCACCACCCGCCAGGGCATACACGACCGTCGAGCCTTCCCGCACGGACGTGACGATCCCCGACCGGCGCAACACCGCCAGCTGCTGCGACAAGCTCGGCGGCTCACCCCCGATCGCAGCCAACAGATCCCGCACCGGCATCGGCCCGCCCTGCAACAACTCCAGCACACGGATGCGCACCGGGTGCCCCAGCATCCTGAAGAACTCCGCCTTCGCCTCATACAACGGAACCGGCACGACCCTCAACACTCCTCACACCCAGCGGCAGAGCACACCCGGACGACGGACCCACCGAAACCTGCACGCACAGCCAACACAGCATCTGACAAATTGCTGAAATCTGCAATCCAAGGCCCGGCCAGCACGAACCAGCCCACCAGACACCGCGCCCCGGCCCGACACCGCACCACGGGAACCACGGCAGACCTGGCCCTGACGCGCCCCATCCCACCGCCAGGAACCGCCGCACCCACCAAGCGCAGGACAGGCAGCCACAGCACGCAGCACCCGAAGGACCTGCGACCGACACGGACATCCCAAGCCGGTTCCCCGCCGCCGGACCAGCCGCGTCAACGACCGGACACCCCCAGCCGCAGCACCTCGACCAGGGCCGCTACCCCCGGGACATGGTCGTGGCGCCTCTTGAGGCAGCGACCCAACCATCCTCCGCCGACTCGCTGACCCTGCCGTTGGCCGCTGGCCGGGCCGCTACATCAGCGGCATAGGCCCACCTGCCCACCACCGAACGGCAAGGCCGGTATGGGAACGACGTCGCCCGCGCCTTCCACCAGTGAGGCAAACCCGACCGCTGCCACCACGCACTCCTCGCCGCCGAACGGGCCGCACCCCAAGAAGTCCGCCGCGCCTCCGTAAACACCCTGATCAGCGACCTCGTGTGACATGACCGGACTCTCCCCGGCGTACGCACCCACCTGAACTCCGAGACCAAGATCGGATCGATCAGGGGACACCAACGTGAGACGGATACCAAGGGGACAGGATCTGAGAGGGCGGTTCGTGACTCTTTGATGGGTTATCGCGTCACCTGTTGGTGTGGGTACGGGGCGGAGTCTGCCGGTCCATAGCCGCTCGTCTGCTGGTGTGATGGTGTGAGTGAACGCAAGCTGTACCCCAGCGACTTATCCGACGAGCAGTGGGCTCTGATCGAGCCGGTGATCACCGCGTGGAAGGACCGGCACCGCTCGGTCAGCGGTCACCAGGGCGCCTACGCGATGCGGGAGATCGTGAACTCGATCCTCTACCAGGGCCGGACCGGCTGTCAGTGGGCCTACCTCCCGCATGATCTGCCGCCGAAGAGCGCGACGTACTACTAC
>NZ_AXVU01000046.1:0-47232 GCF_000482585.1 Streptomyces sp. CNQ329
GTCCAGGCCGAGGAAGACGCCCACGTCGCCGATGGCGTACATCGTGCTCCCAACTGCTTCGGTGCGGTGCTGGCCAGGGAGTTGGCGCCGTACGCGCGCATCCACGTTATGCAGACCTGCCGCCCGCGAACGGCCGGGCATTGCGCTCGGCGAGGCGGTGGTCGGACCTCTCATCAGCGTCTCCAACGGCACCCCTCGGGCCCGGTGACACCACCCCCCAGGTCATCCGTTCGACAGGGGGGAACAGTCATGCCGGGCCCGGAGGCCAGCGGCCCTCTTGCAGGACCGCGAAAAACATAACGGGGGGACGGAGGGCCTGTGGCGCATGCCGGGGGCGGCTGTGCGCCGGACGTCCGGCCGCCCGCACGCCGCCGGCACCGGTTCCGCCACGGAGCGACGCCGAAACCGCGACCACGCGCCGGTTCGCGGGAGCGGCACGGGCGCGGGAACGGCACGGCCGTACCCGGCCCTGCGGGCCCGGCCGACGCGGATCCGCACCCGCGCAGCCGGCCGGCTGCCGGTGCCGGGTCCTCCGCGTCGCCCCCCAGTGCGCCGCCGTCCACCCCGCCGCGGCCCGCGTAGCGGAAAGGCGTGCGGCGGGAGGGATTCGAACCCTCAAGCCCTGTCAGGGGCCACAGATCCTAAGTCTGCTGCGTCAGCCATTGCGCCACCGCCGCTCGCCCGGAATGTTACCCAACCCCGGATCGCGGCCCCGAGACGGCGGGTTGGGCCCACCGGGCCCGGCCCGCGGGGCCGCGGCGTCGTAGGGTGCCGCCATGCGTACCGCACCGCTGGCCGACGACGCGTGGGCGCTCCTCGGCGGGCGCCGCCGGGCCGTGCTGGGGCTCGCGGGGGCGCCCGGGGCCGGGAAGTCGACCCTGGCCCGCGCCCTCGTCGCGGCGCTGCGGGCGCGGCACGGGGCCCGCGCCGCCGCGTACGTGCCGCTCGACGGCTTCCACCTGTCCAACGCCCAGCTCGACCGGCTCGGCCTGCGCGACCGCAAGGGCTCGGAGCCGAGCTTCGACGCCGCCGGCTACGCGGCGCTCCTGCGCCGGCTGACGGAGGAGCCCGACGCGGAGGTGTACGTACCGGACTTCGACCGCACGCTGGACGAGCCCGTCGCCGCCCGGCACCACGTCGCGCCCGGCACCCGGCTGATCGTCACCGAGGGCAACTACCTCGCCTGCGACCTTCCCGGCTGGCGCGCGGCACGGGAGCTGATGGCGGAGGTCTGGTACGTCGACGCCCCCGACGCGGTGCGCGACGCGCGGTTGAGGGAACGGCACGTGGGCTTCGGCCGTACCGCCGCCGCGTCCCGCGCCTGGATCGACACGAACGACGCGCCCAACGCGGAGGTGGTGAAGGCGTCGCGGGGGCGGTGCGACCGAGTCGTGGTGCCTGAAGGGCCGGCGGAGGCCGCGGAGGCCGCCGCCGACGGCGACGACGGCGGCGGCGGCGAGGGCGGCGGCGGCGGCGAGGGCGGCGGCGGCGAGGGCGGCGGCGGGGACGTCCTCGTCGTCAGCGGGCCGCCCGGGGCCGGCAAGACCACCGTCGCCCGGCTCCTCGCCCGGGAGTCCGACCCCGGCGTCCATCTCCACACCGATGACTTCTGGGCCTTCATCGCCCGCGGCGCCCTCGCCCCGTACCTCCCCGCCGCCCGGCGCCAGAACGAAACCGTCGTCGACGTCGCCGCCGGTGCCGCCGCCCGGTACGCCGCCGGCGGCTACCGCGTCGTCGTCGACGGCGTCGTGGGCCCCTGGTTCGTCGATGCCTACCGGCTCGCCGCCCGCGCCGCCGGCGTCCCCCTGCACTACGTCGTCCTCCGCCCCGACGAGCCGACCACGCTGGCCCGCGCGACCGCCCGCACCGGCCCCGATGCGCTGACCGACCCCGAGCCCGTCCGGGCGATGCACCGCGAGTTCGCCGACCTGGGCCGGTACGAAGCGCACGCGCTGGACACCGGCGGCCAGCCGCCCGAGGCGACCGCCGCGGCCGTACGCGAGGCCGTCGCGGCCGGCACATACCGCCTCGGCTGAGGCCCCCGGGGCACACGCACGCACGCGGACACGCGAAGAGCCCGGGCCGGACGGCCCGGGCTCTTCGGGGTGCGTACGCCGCCAGGGACTCGAACCCCGGACCCGCTGATTAAGAGTCAGCTGCTCTAACCAACTGAGCTAGCGGCGCAGGTCGTCTTTCACGACGCTTCAAGCATACCGGCTCCCCGGGGGTGCTCAGGCACCCTCCGCGAGCCGTACGACCCGGCCCTCCGCCGCCGACCGGCGGGCCGCCTCCAGCACCCGCAGCGTCGCCGCGGCCTCGGCGGCGGTGACCGGCGGGGGCGTGCCGGTGCGCAGGGCCTCGACGATGCCGGCGTAGTACGCGGGATAGTCGCCGGGGAGGGTGGGGACCGGTTCGCCACCGCCGGTCAGCGGGGACTCGCCGGCGCCCAGGCGGCCCCAGGCGGACTCGGGCTCCGCGCCCCAGGGCCCGTCCGTCTCATGCCCGGGACGGCGGCCCTCGCGCAGCGCCGCCTCCTGCGGGTCCAGTCCGTACTTCACGTACCCGGCGCGGCTGCCCAGCACCCGGAAGCGCGGCCCGAGCTGCGGGGCCATCGCGGTCATCCACAGGTGGGTGCGCACGCCCCCGGCGTGCACCAGCGCGACGAAGTCGTCGTCGTCCACCTGCGAGCCGGCCCGCCGCGCGTCGGACTCGGCGTAGACGGAGGTCACCGGGCCGAAGAGGGTCAGCGCCTGGTCGACGAGGTGGCTGCCCAGGTCGTACAGCAGCCCGCCGACGTCCGCCGGGTCGGCCGAGTCACGCCAGCCGCCGCGCAGCGCGGGGCGCCAGCGCTCGAACCGGGACTCGAAGCGGTGGACGTCGCCGAGCGTGCCGTCCGCGAGGAGGGCGGCGAGCGTCCGGAAGTCGTTGTCCCAGCGGCGGTTGTGGAAGGCGGAGAGGAGCAGGCCGCGGTCGTCGGCGAGGGCCGCCAGCCGGTCGGCCTCGGCGGCGGTGGCCGCCAGCGGCTTGTCCACGACGACGGGCAGCCCGGCCTCCAGCGCGGCGGTGGCCAGCGGCACGTGGGTGCGGTTGGGGGAGGCGACGACGACGAGGTCGAGGCGGTCGGCGCGGGCGAGGAGGCCGTCGGCGGTGGCGACGGTCGTGGCGTCCGGGTACGCGGCGCGCACCTGCTCCTGCCGCTCGGGGTCGCCGGTGACGACGGTGTCGAGGACCAGCCCGTCCGTGGCCGCGACGAGCGGCGCGTGGAAGACGGACCCGGCGAGTCCGTAGCCGAGGAGACCGACGCGCAGGGGGGTGCCAGGGGTGCCATCCATGGCCGTCACTCAACCACACGGCCCGCGGCGGGCCGGGGGCGGGCGGGGCGTTGACGTGCGGTGTCCGTACGGGACGGAGGGTTGCCCGGACGGGCGTGATGCGCGCGGGCCTGAGCCGTTCGCAGTCGCCGCGCCGCTCGCCGGTGCGCGGGCCTGGCACGGTCGGGACCGCGCTTCGCACTCTCCCCCCTCCGGCCCCCGCTGTCCCGCCGCTCCTGCGTCTAGGCTGGTGGCCACGTCCCCGGCACCGGTTGGAGAGAGCAGATGGCGGAGCGCATGCCGGTCGAGTCCTGGCTGACGGACATGGACGGGGTGCTCATGCACGAGGGCATTCCGATCCCCGGCGCCGACGCCTTCATCAAGCGGCTGCGCGACTCCGGCAAGCCCTTCCTCGTGCTCACCAACAACTCCATGTACACGCCGGGCGACCTGCACGCCCGGCTCGCCCGCATCGGGCTCGACGTGCCCGTGCCGAGCATCTGGACCTCCGCCCTGGCCACCGCCAAGTTCCTCGACGAGCAGCGCCCCGGCGGCACCGCGTACGTCATCGGCGAGGCCGGGCTCACCACCGCGCTGCACGACCACGGCTACGTCCTCAGCGACCACCGCCCCGACTACGTCGTCCTCGGGGAGACCCGCACGTACAGCTTCGAGGCGCTGACGAAGGCCATCCGGCTGATCGAGGAGGGTGCCCGCTTCATCGCCACCAACCCGGACGAGACCGGCCCGTCCACCGAGGGCCCGCTGCCCGCGACCGGCGCCGTCGCCGCGCTCATCACCAAGGCGACCGGCAAGGACCCCTACTTCGTCGGCAAGCCCAACCCGCTGATGATGCGCTCCGGGCTCAACCAGATCGGTGCCCACTCCGAGTCGACCGCGATGATCGGCGACCGGATGGACACCGACGTGCTGGCCGGCCTGGAAGCGGGCATGGAGACGTATCTGGTGCTGACCGGGCTCACCCGGGCGGACCAGGTGGAGCGCTTCCCGTACCGGCCCTCGCACATCGTCGACTCGATCGCCGACCTCGTCGAACTGGTCTGAGCCGGGCGGCGGCACGCACGCGTGCCCGCGCCCGCCGTTCGGGTGGGCGGCGACCGGATCGGCGTAGTGCCGCCGCCGTACGGATGCGGGGGTGCGGCGGCTCGTGACCCTGGGAGTGAGAGCTTCGCGGAGGTCCCATGCGCCCGGTCCGTGTCTGCCTCGCCGCCGTCCTGATGCTGACGGGCGGCGCCGCCGTCTCCTGCGCCTCCGACGCGTACGCGCAGGGCGAGGTGACGGTGACCCCGTACCGCGTGCAGCGCGGCGACCCGGTCGTGGTGAGCACCGGCGCCTGCCGGGGCGGCCAGGCCTCGGCGGACTCGGTGGTGTTCGAGGCGCCGGTGCACCTGCGGCGGGAGCACTACGGCGGGCTCACCGGGCGGGGGAAGATCAGGTGGACCGCGCGGGCCGGTGCGTACCCGGTGTGGGTCGACTGCGACGGCGGCAAGCGGGTGGCCCGCGGCCGGGTGGTGGTGGAGGAGCAGCACCCGCGTCCCGCGCACTGGCGGAACAACTGGCACCACCAGCCCTGGTCGCCGGTGACGGCGGGCGGCGGCGGCACCGCGAAGGAGACGGCGGAAACGCGGCGGGCGCAGGAGGAGGACAGCCCCTTGCCGGATCCCCTGCCCCTCGCCCTCGCCGGCGGCGGCGCGGCGGTCCTCGCCCTCACCCTCGTACGCCGCCGGAGGCGCGGCATCGCGCCCGGCACGCACGACGGCCCTCCCGATGGCCGCTGAGCGCACCCCCCGCCCCGGCCTCGTCACCGCCGCCGCCTGGGCCGTGCTCCTGCTGGGCCTGGGCCTCTGGGGCCGCGGCCTGGGCGAAGGCGACGACGCGCTCTCCGGCGATGCCTCCGCCGCACAGGTGCTGCACGACGGCCCCCCGGCGGCCCGGCCGCTGCCCGGCTCGACGCCCGCGGGCGTCGAAGTGGCGTCCGTGGGCATCCGGGGGCCGGTGATCAGCCGGGGTCTGGACGCGGACGGCGCGGTCCAGGCGCCGCCGTTCGCCGACGCGGACGAGATCGGCTGGTACCGCGGCGGTGCGCGGCCCGGCGCGGCGGGTGTCGCGGTCTTCGTCGGCCACATGGACACCCGCGCCCGGCCGGCGGTGTTCTACCGGCTGGCCGACGTGCGCCCCGGCGAGGAGGTCGCGGTGACCCGCGCGGACGGGCGGACGGCGGTGTTCACCGTGGAGCGGGTGGAGACCGTCGGCAAGGACGGCTTCGACGCCCAGCGCGTCTACGGGCAGCACAGGCGCGGCCGGGCCGAGATCCGCCTGCTCACCTGCGGGGGCGCGTACGAGTCGAGGACGAGGAGCTATGCGGGCAACCTGGTGGTCTCCGGCTACCTCACGCGGGCGACGTGACGTCGAGGTCCTTGAGGAGCTTCGCGACGTGACCGGTGGCCTTGACGTTGTAGAAGGCCCGCTCGACGGTGCCCTTCTCGTCGACGACGACGGTGGAGCGGATGACGCCGGTCACCGTCTTCCCGTAGAGCTTCTTCTCGCCGAAGGCGCCGTACGCCTCCAGGACCGCCTTGTCGGGGTCGCCCACGAGCGTCACCCGCAGCGACTCCTTCTCCCGGAACTTCGCGAGCTTCGCCGGCTTGTCGGGCGAGACGCCGATGACGTCGTAGCCCGCGGCGGCGAGCACGTCGAGGTTGTCGGTGAAGTCGCACGCCTGCTTGGTGCAGCCCGGGGTGAGCGCGGCCGGGTAGAAGTAGACGATGACCTTGCGGCCGCGGCGGTCGGCGAGGGACACGTCCTTGCCGTCCGCGTCCGGCAGGGTGAAGTCGGGGGCCGGGTCGCCGGGCCGCAGTCGCTCGCTCATCGTGTTTTTTCCTCTTCTTCAGTGCGGGGCGGATGTCGCACCCGAGCGTAACGGCTGACAGACTGTCGACCAGGAGACGGACGGCGAGGACGGAGGCACCGCGGTGTCGGACGGCAGGACTCCCGCGCAGATCGAGGCGGACATCGCCCGCCGGCGGCAGGATCTTGCCGCGACGCTCGACGAGATCTCGCTGCGGGTGAGCCCCAGGAACCTGGTCGACGAGGCCAAAGCGCGGACGAAGGGCGCGGTGGACCGCACCGCCGGGCAGGCGTTCGTGGTCGCGAACCGCGCCGTCGACAGCGCCCGAGGCGTGCTCGTCTCATCCGACGGCGCACCCCGGTTCGAGCGCATCGTGCCGGTCGCGGTGACCCTCGTGGCCGTGGCCGGACTGCTGGCGCTCGGGTCGCGCCGGCCGGGAAAGACCCGGGGCAGGCGACGGCGCCGCTAGCGGCGCGGGTACCGTCGAGTCCGTGAATACGCCCCACGACAAGCTGCCTATCCGGATGCTCCACGACCGGGTACTCGTCCGCACCGATACCGCGGAGGGCGAGCGCCGGTCCAGTGGTGGCATCGTCATCCCCGCGACCGCGGCCGTGGGCCGCCGGCTGACCTGGGCGGAGGTGGTGGCCACGGGGCAGAACGTGCGGACGGTCGAGCCGGGTGACCGGGTGCTCTTCGACCCGGAGGACCGCGGCGAGGTCGAGGTGCGGGGCGTGGGCTACGTGCTGCTGCGCGAGCGCGATCTGCACGCGGTCGCCTCGGAGCGGCTGGAGGGCTCGGAGGACTCCACCGGCCTGTACCTGTAACGGCCGCCTCGTCCACGGGCGCATCCGGGAACGGCCGCCCGCCCCTGCGGGCACGGAGCCGCCCGGCCGTCCGCCGCGGCTTGCTACGGTGGAGAACACCCGACGAGACGCGCCGTACCGGGTCAGGCAAAGACGACGCACCCCCGTCAGCACGACACGGAGGTCCGTCTCATGGCCTGGATTCTGCTGCTCGTCGCCGGTGTGCTCGAAGTGGGCTGGGCGATGGGCATGAAGTACACCGAAGGCTTCACCCGCCTGTGGCCCAGCGTGTTCACCGTCGCCGGCATCGTCGCCAGCATGATGCTGCTGGCGCAGGCCGCGAAGACCCTGCCCATCGGCACGGCGTACGGCGTGTGGGTGGGCATCGGCGCCGGCGGGGCCGCGCTGCTCGGCATGGTGGTGCTGGGTGAGCCCGCGACGGTGGCGCGGGTGTTCTTCGTCGCCCTGCTGCTGGTCGCGGTGGTCGGACTGAAGGCGACGTCCGGTCACTGATGCCCCGTGGGGCCCTCGGCCGCCCTTACCTCCCCTCCTGCGGCACCGGCGGCGCGGCGCCCGCGGGAGCCGCGGGTGCCGGTGCCGCCGGCACGGAGGGCGCGGGAGGAGCAGGGGGCACGGTCGGTGCGGGCGGCGCGGGGACGGCCGCCGGGGCGGGAGCCGGCACCGGCGCCGGTCCCGGAACCGGGGGCGGCGTGTACGGCATCCGCTGCCGGCGGCCGGTCTCCAGGTCGAAGTCGCTCGCCGGCACGCCCCACAGCGCGTCCCTCGTGTACGCGCCCCAGATCTGCGCCGGCACCCCGCCGCCGCTGATCCGCTCCTCCCCCAGCGCCCCGTGCAGCGACTTCTGCGCGCCCGTCTCGGGGTCCTGCCCCATCACGCCGACCACCGTCGCCAGCTCGGGGGTGTAGCCCGCGAACCACGCCGAGCGGTCGTGCTCGCCGGTGCCGGTCTTGCCCGCCGCGGGGCGTCCGGCGATCCGCGCCTGGCTGCCGGAGCCGTTCTCGACGACGTTCCGCAGCATCGCGGTCGTCGCGTCCGCCGCCGTCCGGGAGATCACCGGGTGCGGGCGCTGCGGCGGGAGCTGGAAGATCTCGCCGTTGCGGCTGAGCTTGTCCACGAGCCGGTAGCCGCCGTGCTCGCCGTGGCCGGCGAGCGTGGCGTAGGCCCGCGCGAGGTCGAGCGCGCTGGGGGTGGCGGTGCCCAGGCCGATGGAGGGGTGGGCCTTCAGCTCCGGGGTGGCGGGCGGCAGCCCCAGGCGGACCGCGGTGCCGCGCACCTTCGTGGGGCCGACGTCCTGGGCCATCTGCGCGTAGACGGAGTTGACCGACTGGTTGGTGGCGTCGGCGACGCTGATGCGGCCGTACGAGACGTCGTCCTGGTTGTCCGGCGCGTAGCGCAGTGCCTTGCCCTTCTTGCCGATCACCCGGCGGTCGGTGTCACCGTCGTACATCGTCCGCGGCGTGATCCGCTTGCCCTCCCAGTTCTTCGCCTTCTCCTGCACGGCGGCGGCGAAGACGAACGGCTTGAAGGTGGACCCGGCCTGGTAGTCGCGGCGGGTGGCGTTGCTGACGTACTGCTTGGTGTAGTCCGTGCCGCCGTACAGCGCGACGACCTTGCCGCTGTCGACGTCGATGGAGGCGCCGCCGACGCGCACGTAGGCGTCGGCGGGGCGGGACTCCGGGTCAAGGCGGTACGTCAGTTGCTCCTCCACGGCGCCGACGAACGCTTTCTGCTTGTCGGGCTGGAGGGTGGTGACGATGCGGAACCCGCCGGCGGCGAGGGTCTTCTCGTCGATGATGCGGTGCTCGGTGAGGTAGCTGTTGATGGCCTCGACGAGATAGCCCCGCTGCCCGGACAGACCGGGGTCGAGCCGGGAGGGCCGGGGCACGGGGAACTTCAGGCTGTCGCGGCTGCCGGGCCTGAGCCAGCCCTCCTTGACCATGCCGTCCAGCACGTAGTTCCAGCGGGCCTCGGCGGCGGGCCGGTTGTCGGGGTGCACGGCCACGTCGTACGTGCTCGGTGCCTGCAGCAGCGTCGCGAGGAACGCGCCCTCGGCGACGGTCAGTTCCTCGACGTCCTTGTCGTAGTACGCCTGGGCCGCGGCCTGCACGCCGTAGGCGTTGCGGCCGAAGTAGCTGGTGTTGAGGTAGCCCTCCAGGACGTCGTCCTTGGTGACCTCGCGGTCCAGCTTGATCGCGATGAACGCCTCGCGGAGCTTGCGGCTGATCGTCTGCTCCTGGTCGAGGTAGTAGTTCTTCACGTACTGCTGGGTGATGGTCGAGCCCGACTGGGTGCCCTTGCCGGTCAGGGTGTTGAAGCCGGCCCGGACCATCGCCATCGGATTGACCGCCGAGTCGGAGTAGAACTCGCGGTCCTCGGCGGCAAGGACGGCCATGCGCACGTGCTCGGGAACGCGCCGCAGTTCCACGCTCTCACGGTCGACCTCGCCCTTGTCGGCGAGCTTGGAGCCGTCTGCGTAGAAGTAGTGGTTGCTCTGGGCGGTCGCCATGTCGTTGGGCCGCGGGATGTCGACGGTCAGGTAGCCGACGGCGAACGCCCCCGAGGCCAGCGCCACGGTCAGCATCGCGGCGCCCAGGAGCACCTTCCACCAGGTCCTGCGGTACGGGCGCCGCCGGCGGGCGGGCCGGCCGGCCGGCGGGGCGGGTGGAGGTCCATGCTCGCCGTCCGCGCCTTCGTCGTCCTCCGGCTCCGTCTCGGGGCCGAAGCTCCGGATGCCCTGTCGCGTCTCCGTGTGGCTCATCTGCCGTCCGTGGGCTCGATCCGTCGTCCGGTAAGACTCTTTCAAGCAGTTTGTCATTAAGAATGCAGATTGCCGGGAGGTGTGGATAACCAGTCGCAGGGCTCAACCCGACTGGACTAGAGTCGGGGCCTTTGTGCGCGGGGCCCGGCGGCCGGGCCCACGGGGTGAGCGGGGGGAGGGGGGCGGAGCATGCGCGGTTCGGAGGCAGTGCGGGACGCGCCCGCCGTGCAGGCCCTGCGGCTGTACGGGCTGGTGGCCGCCGGCGGCTTCCGCCGGTTCGCGACGTACCGCGCCGCCACCGCCGCCGGTGTCTTCACCAACACCGTCTTCGGCTTCATCCTCGCGTACACCTTCATCGCACTGTGGCACGAGCGCCCGCAGCTCGGCGGCTACGACCAGGCGCAGGCGCTGACCTTCGTCTGGGTCGGCCAGGCGCTGCTGGCGCCCGCCGCCCTCCTCGGCTTCGGCTTCCAGGAGGAGCTGCAGGAGCGCATCCGCTCCGGCGACGTGGCCGTCGACCTCTACCGGCCCGCCGACCTCCAGTCGTGGTGGTGCGCCCACGACCTGGGCCGGGCCGCGTTCCAGCTCCTCGGCCGCGGCATCTTCCCGATGGCGGCGGGGGCGCTGGCGTTCGACCTGGCACTGCCCGCCGCGGCGCACACCTGGCTGCTCTTCCTGGTCTCCGTGACGCTGGGCTGCCTGGTGAGCTTCGCCATCCGCTACCTGGTCGGTCTCGCCGCGTTCTGGCTCCTCGACGGCCAGGGCATCAACCTGCTCAACTCGCTGGTGGCGATGCTCCTTTCCGGCACCCTGCTGCCGCTGACCGTCTTCCCCGGCGCCTTCGGCGACATCGCCCAGGCGCTGCCCTGGGCCGCGATGCTCCAGGTCCCCGCCGACGTACTGCTCGGCCGGCACACCGGCGCGGGCGTCGCCGGGGCGCTGGCGTTCCAGGCGGCGTGGGCGGCGGCGCTGCTGGCCGCAGGGCGGGCGATGCAGGCGGTCGCGACCCGCAAGGTGGTGGTGCAGGGTGGCTGACCTGGCCGCGGGGGCGCGGGGCTACGGGATGATCGTCGCCATGTGGGTGCGTACGACGATGACGTACCGCACGTCCTTCGCCATGACCGCGCTCGGCAATCTGCTCATGACCGCCGCCGACTTCGCCACGATCGCGATCATGTTCTCCCACACCGACGTGCTCGGCGGCTTCGCGTTCGCCGAGGTCGCGCTGCTCTACGGCACCACCTCCACCTCCCTGGGCCTGGCCGACCTGCTGCTGGGCAACCTCGACCGGATCGGCCGCCGGATCCGCGACGGGACGATGGACACGCTGCTGGTCCGGCCGGTGCCGGTGTTCGCGCAGATAGCCGCGGACCGCTTCGCGCTGCGCCGGGTCGGGCGGGTGCTGCAGGGGCTGATCGTGCTGGTCTGGTCGCTGACGGCGCTGGACGGCGTGGCATGGACGCCGGCCGCGGTGCTGCTGGTCCCGCTGATGGTGGTGTCGGGAGCGGCCATCTACGGGGCGGTGTTCGCCTGCGGCGCGGCGTTCCAGTTCTGGGCCACGGACGCGGCCGAGGTGCAGAACTCGTTCACGTACGGCGGCAACACGCTGACCCAGTACCCGCCGACGATCTTCAGCAAGGAGCTGGTGCGCGGCGTCACGTTCGTCGTGCCGCTGGCGTTCGTGAACTGGCTGCCGGCCCTGCACGTGCTCGGCCGGGACGACCCGCTGGGCCTGCCCGGCTGGGTGGACTTCGCCTCCCCGCTCGTCGCCGTCGCGTGCTGCGCGCTGGCCGGGCTGGCGTGGCGCACGGGGCTGCGCGGGTACCGCAGCACCGGAAGCTGACAGACGAGGCCGCGGCACACCGATGCGAAGGAGGGGCACGTGATCGAGGTCGAGGACCTGGAGAAGGTCTTCGTCGTACGCCGCCGGGCGGGCCGGCTGCGCCGCACGCGGCACGAGGTGCGCGCCGTCGGCGGCATCAGCTTCTCCGTGCCGCGCGGCGAGATGGTCGGCTACATCGGCCCCAACGGCGCGGGCAAGTCCACCACCATCAAGATGCTGACGGGCATCCTCACCCCCAGCGGCGGCCGGCTGCGCGTCGCCGGTATCGACCCGGCGCGGGAGCGGACGCGGCTGGCCCGGCGGATCGGCGTGGTCTTCGGCCAGCGCACCACCCTGTGGTGGGACCTGCCGCTGCTCGACTCCTACCGGCTGATGCGCCGCATGTACCGCATTCCCGACGACCGCTACCGCGCGAATCTGGAGCGCTGCACCGAACTCCTCGACCTCGGCGACCTGCTGGAGGTGCCGGTGCGGCAGCTCTCGCTCGGCCAGCGGATGCGCGGCGACATCGCCGCGGCCCTGCTGCACGACCCCGAGGTGCTGTATCTCGACGAGCCGACGATCGGGCTGGACGTGCTGAGCAAGGCGAAGGTGCGCGGGTTCCTGCGCGAGCTGAACGCCGACCGCGGCACGACGGTGCTGCTCACCACCCACGACCTGTCCGACATCGAGCAGCTCTGCAAGCGGGTCATGGTCATCGACCACGGCCGGCTGATGTACGACGGCGACCTCGACGGGCTGCACGCGGTCGGCGAGAGCGAGCGGATGCTCGTCGTCGACCTGGAGCGCGAGCTGCCGCCGATCGATGTCGCCGGCTGCCGCACGGTGAAGGTGGAGGGCCCGCGGCAGTGGCTGGCGTTCCCGGCCGGGGCGAGCGCGGCACCGCTCGTCGCGGAGGTGGCCGAGCGGTGGCCGCTGGTGGATCTCTCGGTGCGGGAGCCCGACATCGAGGACGTCATCGCCCGCATGTACGCATAAGCTCGATGCCATGACGAGCGATGAGCACCTGCCGGAGCTGCGCGCCTCCGACGCCGACCGGGAGCGGGTCGCCGGCATTCTGCGTGACGCGCTGGCGGAGGGCCGGCTCGCCATGGACGAGTTCGAGGAGCGGCTGGAGGAGACGTACCGGTCGAAGACCTACGCCCAGCTCGAACCGCTCACCCGCGACCTGCCCGCGGCGGCTGCCGGCCCGCCCGCCCGCGCCCCGCGCGAGACGGCCCCCGGGGCCCGGCCGGCGTCCGGCTGGACCGGCCGCGTCGGCGGCGAGGCGACGACGCGCAGGGGCATCGCGATCATGAGCGGCTTCCAGCGCAGGGGAGTGTGGACGGTGCCGCGCCGCTTCACGATGTTCTCGCTCTGGGGCGGCGGCGAACTGGACCTGCGCGAGGCGGACTTCGAGACCGCGGAGGTGGAGATCCGCTGCATCTCCCTCATGGGCGGCGCGCACGTCATCCTGCCGCCGGGCATGGCGCTGGAGGTGCGCGGCATCGGCATCATGGGCGGCTTCGACCACTCCCAGACCGGCGTTCCCCCCACCCCCGGGGTCCCGCGCGTCACGCTCACCGGCTTCGCCTTCTGGGGCGGCGTGGGAACGAGCCGGAAGAAGACGAAGGCAGCCCGGCGCGCGGAGGCGGAGGCGGCCAGGGAGCAGCGGCGGCTGGCCCGGGAAGAGCGGCGGCTCGCGCGCGAGGAGCGCCGCAAGCGCCCGGAGTAGCCCGGGAGGTGCCCGGCCGGCGGGCAGCGCTCAGAGCACGGCCTGTGCGCGGGGCTTGAGATCGGCCGGGTCCAGTGTCAGGGCCATCTCCTGGTAGCCCAGGTCCGTCAGGTGCAGGTGGTCGCCCGAGTCGTACGCCGGGTGCAGCCGCGCGGGGCGGTCCGGGTCGCGCAGGGCCGCGTCGAAGTCGAGGACCGCGTCGAAGACGTCGCCCGCACGTATCCGCTCGTTGACCTCCTGCCGTACGCGCTCCGCCCGCGGCGTGTACGCCGGGTGCCCCCGGAACGGCATCAGCGTCGCGCCGAGCACCCGGAGCCCCCGGTCGCGGGACTGCCGCGCGGCCTCGCGCAGGCCGGCGACGATGGCGTCCGCATCCGCGGTCCGGGGGGACTTGAGGATGTCGTTGATGCCCAGCTCGATGACGACGGCCTTGACGCCGCTGCGCGACAGCACGTCGCGGTCCAGGCGGTTGAGCCCGGAGGGGCCGTTGAACGGGAACTCGGTGCCGCCGTCGGTGAGCAGGCGGTTGCCGCTCAGGCCGAGGTTGAGCACCCCGTAGCGCGGGGCGCCGGGCTCCTCGCGCAGGCGTACGGCGAGGTAGTCGGTCCAGCGGCGGTTGGCGCCGGGGGTGGAGGTGGTGCCGTCGGTGAGCGAGTCGCCGAGGACGGCGACGGCGCCGGTGGCCTGCTCGCTCCAGACGTCGACGGCGGTGACGTAGCGCCAGGCTTGGAACTCCCGGTCGTACACCGCCCCTTCGACGTCCCGGGTGTGGTCGCCGGAGGCCAGGTAGGAGGTCTGCAGCGCGTGCGGGTGGTAGGTGACCGGGCCCGCCGGCGCCGGCGCGTACGTCGTCACCAGCAGGTCCGCGTCGGCCGGCACCCGCAGCCGCACGGGGTCGCTGGTCACCGTCCGGCCGGCGGGGATCGTCACCACGTCGGCGCCGGCGAAGGTCAGCGGGCGCATCGTCCCGGGCTCCGCCGCCGGGGCGCCGGCCCCGGCGGCGACGGCGACGCTGGCGCCGGTGAGGGTCAGCGGGGTCTCGCCGTACTCGTTGGACAGGTGTATGCGGGCCCGTGCGCCGCCGACGGAGGTGTGCACCACGTTGCGTATGGACGTCTCCGGGAAGCCGGCCCGCGTACCGGGCTCGGCCGCGGCCTGCGCGGCGGCCCAGGTGCCGGCCCAGCCGCCGACGGACGCGGGTGCGGCGGCGTCCGCGCCGCCGCCCGCGCTCGGGGGCGCGGGCGGGCCGGGGCGGTCGGTGAGGGCGTGGACGCCCGCGACGAGCAGCGCCACGACGGCCGCCAGGGCGGCGATCACGGCATAGCCCGTCCTGTTCGTCACGTCGGCCTGCTCCCCCGTCAGTTCGTGGTCCGCGCCCTCTGAGGCGGTCCGTCATCTTAGCGAGGGGAGGGGGGCGTTCCGGTCACAGCCCCGGCGGAGCCCGGGGTCTTCTCCCCGGCGCGGCGGCGGTGGTGGAGCGGCGGCCGGGGAGCCGCGCGGTGGCGCGGAGCGGCCACGGGCCGCCCGCCCGGCCGGGACCGGGAACGGGCCCGGCCGGGGAAGCGGCACCTCAGCGCCGGCCACGGGGCGGCGTGCGGGCGGTGGTCCCCGCCCGTTCGGGGGCCGCCGTCCGCCCCTGCCCGGGGCGCCGGGAACCCGCGAGTCGTTCCGTCGGTGAAAGATGGTGACGGGCCCGGGGACAATGGCCGTGAGGGAACGGCGTGAGCGGACGGAGCGCGATGGATCTGCCGGCAGCGGACGGACCGGGGGGCTTTGCCTACACGGACGCCGACGCGGAGAAGCGGCGCGGCGTGCGCCGGATGAAGGCCATCGCCACCGGCCTGCTGCTGCTGGCCGCCGTGGTCTTCACGCTCTCCCGCTGGGCCCAGCACAGCGGCGCCGGCGCCTGGTCGGGCTACGTCGCCGCGGCGGCGGAGGCGGGCATGGTCGGCGCGCTGGCCGACTGGTTCGCGGTCACGGCCCTGTTCAAGCGGCCCCTCGGGCTGCCCATCCCGCACACCGCGATCATCCCCACCAAGAAGGACCAGCTCGGCCAGAGCCTCGGCGACTTCGTCGGCGAGAACTTCCTCTCCGCCGAAGTCGTACGCAACCGGCTGCACGCGCTCGGCCTCGGCAGCCGGGTCGGCGCCTGGCTCGGCGAGCCCGCCAACGCCGACCGCGTCACCGCCGAGGCGTCGACCGTGCTGCGCGGCGCGCTCACCGTCCTGCGGGACACCGACGTCCAGGCCGTCGTCGGCGAGGCGATCAACCGCAGGGCCGCGGCCCTGGAGGTCGGGCCGGGGCTCGGCAAGCTGCTGGAGAGGGTCGTCGCGGACGGCGGCCACCGCCGCGTCGTCGACCTGGTCTGCGAGCGCGCCGAGTCCTGGCTGATCCTCAACGGTCCCTCGGTCGTCGGTGCCGTCGCCGGCGGGGCGCCCGGCTGGACCCCGAAGTTCGTCGACCGCCGGGTCGGCGAGCGGGTCTACAAGGAGCTGCTGCGCTTCATCGACGAGATGCGGCACTCGCCGGACCATCCGGCGCGCGGTGCGCTCGACCGCTTCCTCTCCGACTTCGCCGCCGACCTCCAGGGCGACACCGCGACCCGGGCGCGCGTGGAGCGGCTCAAGGGCGACATCCTCGCCCGCGACGAGGTGCAGGACTTCATCGCCTCGGCGTGGACGTCGCTGCGCGGCATGATCGTCGGTGCCGCCGAGGACGAGCGCAGCGAGCTGCGGCTGCGGGCGCGGGCGGCGCTGCTGTCGTTCGGGCAGCGGATGGCGGCGGACGCGCGGCTGCAGGCGAAGGTCGACGGCTGGGCGGAGGACGTCGCGACGCACGTGGTGACGACGTACCAGCACCAGATCACCTCGCTGATCTCGGACACGGTGGCGAGCTGGGACGCGGACCAGACGTCGCGCAAGATCGAGGCGAACATCGGCCGGGACCTGCAGTTCATCCGGATCAACGGCACCGTGGTGGGCTCGCTCGCGGGGCTGGTCATCTACACGGTGTACCGGGCGATCGCCGGCTGAGCGCGCGGGTCGCCGCCGGGCCGCGGCGGCGCGTGAGGATGCGCGCAGGCGTACGAACGCCCCGTACCGGACGGCGCAGCGGAGAAGGGACGGCCCGGTGCTCAGGATCCTCGGTACCGCCACGCGATGGCGCATGGTCGTCGTCGCCCTGCTGTTCCTCGCCGCCGACGTCGTCCTCGACGAGACGGGCGTCGCCACCGGCCTCGCCGGCGCCGCGGCCTCCGCCGCGTCCGCCGCCCTGACCCTGCTCGCCGGGCTCGCGCTCGGCGCCGCCGTCGCGGCGCCGGCGTCGGGCGCCGGGGTCCGTACCGCGCTGCGCGAACGCGCGCGGCGCACCGCGTTCCTGCCCCAGCGGGACCCGGACGCCGCGGGCCGCCCGCGGCCCAGGGCTCCCGGCCGTCGTACCGCGACGGCCGTGTAGGCGCCCCGCCGTACACCGCCCGTGGCCCGCAGCGCGGCCCGGCCGGTTGTGCGCCCGCCACCCCCGCGACGCCGCCCGCAGGGCGCCCCGCACGGCTCGTCACGCCGCCAATCATCCGGCACGACGAGACCTGTGGAGTTCTTCCATGTCCGTATTCGGCGCGCTCTCCTCCCTGCTGTCCGCGCTCGCTGACACCCTCGACCCCCTCTTCGGCGCCTCCGCGACCGGCGTCGCGATCATCGTCTTCACCCTGGGCGTACGGCTCGCCCTGCATCCCCTCGCGCGGGCCGCCGCCCGCGGGGAGCGGGTGCGCCGGGACCTCGCGCCGCAGGTGGCGGAGATCCAGCGCAAGCACCGCAACGACCCGGAGAGGCTGCGCCGCGCGCTCAGCGAGGCGTACGCGGACGCCGGCGCCTCACCGCTGGCGGGCTGCGGGCCGATGGTGCTCCAGATCCCGGTGTTCATGATGATGTACCGGCTCTTCACCGGCCACGACCACGACCTGCTCACCCACACCCTGCTCGGCGCCCCGCTGGGCGGGCGGTGGTCCGACGCGCTCGCGGACGGCGGGATGTTCGGGGCGCACGGGCGGGTGTACGCGGGGCTCTTCGCGGTGATCGCGGGGGTGGCGGCGTACACGTTCTGGCGCAGCCGGCGGCTGCTCGCCGAGCGCAAGGCGGAGGCGGAGGCCGCGCGCAGGGCGTCCGCGGCCACGCCGAAAAACGGAAAGAAGGCGAAGAGGGGGAAGGCGCCGGAGGCGGCGCCGCCGCCCGAGCCCTCGGGCCCCGCCGCCGGGCTGACCCGCTGGCTGCCCCTGCTCTCCTTCGGCACCCTGGTCACCGCCGCCCTCGTGCCGCTCGCCGCGGGACTCTACCTGGCGACCACGACCGCCTGGACCGCCGCCGAACGCACCTTCCTCTACCGCCACGCGGGTCCACGGGCTGAACAGGGTCTTGCGGACTAAACGGCCCCAACGGATGATCGATCGACCGCGGAGAGGGGAGTCATCACATGAAGCTGCTGCGTGTCGGACCGCCGGGGAGCGAGCGCCCGGCCCTGCTGGACGACGGGGGGACCCTCCGGGACCTCTCCGGAGTCGTGTCCGACGTGGACGGAGCGCTGCTGTCCGACGACGCGGCGCTCGCCCGCGTACGGGACGCCGCCGCGGCCGGCGACCTGCCGGTGCTGGACGCCGAGGGTCTGCGTACGGGCCCGCCGGTGTCGCGCATCGGCAAGATCGTGTGCATCGGGCTGAACTACCACGACCACGCGGCCGAGACCGGCGCGGCCATCCCGGCGGAGCCGATCCTCTTCATGAAGGCACCCGACACGGTGGTGGGACCCCACGACCCGGTGCTCGTGCCCCGCGGCAGCGAGAAGACGGACTGGGAGGTGGAGCTGGCGGTGGTCATCGGCCGTACGGCCCGCTACCTGGAGTCCGACGCGGACGCGCTGGCCGCCGTCGCCGGCTACGCCGTGGCCCACGACGTCTCCGAGCGCGAGTTCCAGCTCGAACGGGGCGGGCAGTGGGACAAGGGCAAGAACTGCGAGACGTTCAACCCGCTGGGCCCGTGGCTGGTGACGGCCGACGAGGTGCCCGACCCGCAGGCCCTGGGGCTGCGGCTGTGGGTCAACGGCGAGAAGCGGCAGGACGGCACGACGGCTGACCAGATCTTCCCGGTGGCGCATGTGGTGCGGTATCTGAGCCGGTTCATGACGCTCTACCCGGGCGATGTGATCAACACCGGTACGCCGGCGGGCGTCGCGCTGGGGATGGCGGAGCCGAAGCCGTATCTGCGCCCGGGGGACGTGGTGGAGCTGGAGATCGACGGGCTGGGCCGGCAGCGCCAGGAACTCAAGGGAGCGTAGGGCCCGCACACGCCGACGGGCGCCGCCGGAGCAATCCGGCGGCGCCCGTCTGCTCTGCGTACGGAGCGCGCGTGGCGGGCCCGTCCGCGGCGTTCACCCCTGGAGCAGCTCCCGCACCACCGGGGCCAGCGCGCGGAACGCCTTGCCGCGGTGGCTGATGGCGTTCTTCTCCTCGGGGGTCAGCTCCGCGCACGTGCGGTCCTCGCCGAGCGGCTGGAGGATCGGGTCGTATCCGAAGCCGCCGGTGCCCGCCGGCTCGTACCGCAGCGTGCCCTCCAGCCGCCCTTCGGCCACCCGCTCCGTGCCGTCCGGCAGCGCGAGCGCCGCGGCGCAGGCGAAGTGCGCGGCGCGGTGCTCGGGGGCGACGTCGGAGAGCTGGGCCAGCAGCAGGGCGAGGTTGGCTGCGTCCTGGTCGGCACCGCCGTGCCGGCCGGCCCAGCGGGCGGAGAAGATACCCGGCGCCCCGCCGAGGACGTCCACGCAGAGCCCGGAGTCGTCGGCGACCGCGGGCAGCCCGGTGGCCCGGGCCAGCGCGTGCGCCTTGAGCAGCGCGTTCTCGGCGAAGGTGACGCCGGTCTCCGGAACCTCCGGGGCGTCGGGAAAGTCGTCCGCGCCGACGAGTTCGGCTTCGACGCCCGCCTCGGCGAGGATGGCGCGCAGCTCGGTGATCTTGCCCTTGTTGCGGGTGGCGAGGACGAGGCGGTCCGCGGTCACGAGGTGCACACGTCCGTCAGCTCGCCGGCGGCATCGCCGACCGGCTGGAAGTCGGGTACCTCGCCGCGGTCGGCGGCCTGCCGGGCGTTGTCGACGGCCCGCTGGAGGTCGTCGACGGCGGCACCGACGTCCGCGTCGTCGGTCTTGTCGCCGAGTTCGCCGAGGTTCTTGTCTATCTCGTCGAGCGCGTCGGCCGCGGCCTGCGGGCTCTCGCCCGCGCCGGAGACGGCTTCCTGCAACTGGTCGACGTCCGCCGCGATCGCGGTGGCGAGCCGGCCGCAGTCAATGGCCTTGTTCACCGCGTCACACGCGCCGGTGAGCGTCACCGCGGCGGCCCCCGCCACGAGCGCGATGCCCGCGCGGGTCCAGAGCCTCTTCACCCTCACTGGTCTCCCTCCAGTGCCTTGCGCTGCAGCTCGTCGAGCTGGGCGCAGCCGCCGACCGCGAGGTCGAGCAGCGCGTCGAGTTCGGCGCGGGCGAACGGCTCGCCCTCCGCGGTGCCCTGCACCTCGACGAAGCGTCCGTCGCCGGTGCAGACGACGTTCATGTCGGTCTCCGCCCGCACGTCCTCCTCGTAGCAGAGGTCGAGCAGCGGCACGGAGCCGACGATGCCCACGCTGACGGCGGCCACCGTGCCGGTCAGCGGTGTCGCCTTGGACTTGATCAGCTTGTTCCGCCGGCCCCACGCGACGGCGTCGGCGAGGGCCACGTACGCCCCGGTGATGGCGGCGGTACGGGTGCCGCCGTCGGCCTGGAGGACGTCGCAGTCGAGGACGACGGTGTTCTCGCCGAGGGCCTTGAAGTCGATGACGGCGCGCAGGGACCGGCCGATGAGCCGGGAGATCTCGTGGGTCCGCCCGCCGATCTTGCCGCGGACGGACTCCCGGTCGCCCCGGGTGTTCGTGGACCGCGGCAGCATCGCGTACTCCGCGGTGACCCACCCCTCCCCGCTGCCCTTGCGCCAGCGCGGCACCCCCTCGGTGAAGCTGGCGGTGCACAGCACCCGGGTGTCGCCGAAGGACACCAGCACGGACCCCTCGGCGTGCATGCTCCAGCCGCGTTCCAGCGCCACGGGGCGCAGCTCGGCGGGGGTACGTCCGTCGACGCGGCCGAAGCCGGCGGAGGTCTCAGAGGTAGCCATGCCCCGACCCTATCGGCCCCGGATGAAGGCCAACCGCCCGTCCCCGCCCCCGGGGCAGGGGGCCGTTTCGGCGGCCCGTGCCGGCGGGCCACGCCGTGTTCCCGGCCCTCAGACCTCGTACACCGCGCCCGCGCGCGCCAGTTCGACCGGTCCCTCGTACGCCCCCTTCGCGTCCCGCAGGTTCACCTGCGGGTCCGTCCACGGCGGGATGTGCGTCAGCACCAGCCGTCCCACCCCGGCCGCCGCGGCGGCCTCGCCGGCCTCGCGGCCGTTGAGGTGCAGGTCGGGGATCTCCTCCCGGCCGTGCGTGAACGCCGCCTCGCACAGCAGCAGATCGGCGTCGGCGCTCAGCTCCGTCAGCGCCCCGCAGGGGCCGGTGTCGCCGGAGTAGACGAGGCTGCGCCCGCCGTGCTCGATGCGGAAGGCGTACGCCTCGACGGGGTGGTTCACCCGCTCCGCGTGCACCGTGAAGGGGCCGATCTCGAACGCGCTGCGCTCCAGCGCCCGGAAGTCGAAGACCTCGCTCATCGACGTCTCCGAGGGGGTGTCCGCGTACGCCGTGGTGAGGCGCTGCTCGGTGCCCTTGGGGCCGTAGACGGGCAGCACGTCGGCGGGGCCGCCGTCGTGGCGGTAGTAGCGCGCGACGAAGTAGGCGCACATGTCGATGCAGTGGTCCGCGTGCAGGTGGCTCAGCAGGACGGCGTCGAGGTCGTACAGTCCGCAGTGCCGCTGCAGTGCCCCCAGCGCGCCGTTGCCCATGTCGAGCAGGAGCGCGAAGCCCTCCGCCTCGACCAGGTAGCTCGAGCACGCGGATTCCGCGGACGGGAACGAGCCCGAGCAACCGACGACGGTGAGCTTCATCGGGGAGTGACCTCCGGCACGGTCGGGACGGGGCGACGATGCCCCGCCGGCTCTGCCGAGGGTAAGCCGGGACGGGCCGGTCATGTCCCCCGTCCCTCCCGGTTGTGGGCGGAATCACCAGTATGGCGACGGGGTACGGCCCGTGCCCGTCCGGCCGGTCCCGGCCGCGCGGCGGGGATGGCCGGGGGCGGGCGCGGGAGCGGCGGCGGGTCCTAGGATCGGCCCATGAACGCCTCGTGGTGGCCGGCCGTCGTGGCCGTGGTGGTACTCGCCGTGATCGCCGGGCTGGTCGACAGCTTCGGGCGGGTGCGGCGCGCGCACGCCCGGCCCGCTCCGCGGCCGGGCGAAGTGTGGTGGGCCCTCGTCCCGTACGGGAACGGGGAGGCGGAGGACGGCGAGCGGCCGTGTCTGGTGCTGAAGGCCGCGGGCGCAACGGTGACCGTGGCCGGAATCACCCGCCGGCACGACGACGGGCGGCCCGGCGCGATCCCGCTGCCGCCGGGTTCCCTCGGCGACGGCCGGGACGGCGCGGCTCTTCTGGAGACGGACGAGGTGCACGAGGTCGGGGTCCGGGACTTCCGCCGCAAGGCGGGTCCGGTCGACCCCGAGGTGTGGGACCGGGTCCGCCACCTGGCCGACACCTGAAACCCGCGTCTCCGTCCGGCACTCGCACAGAGCCCGGTATGCGAGCAGATTCGTCTCAGTGTTCGGTACGTACGAGGTGCGCGCCCCGCGGCCGTGTCATCCTTGCCGCCATGCTGACCATCACGGAGGAGCTGTACGAGCAGATCGTCGCGCACGCCCGCAAGGACCACCCCGACGAGGCGTGCGGCGTCGTCGCGGGACCGGCCCCGGCGCCCGCCGACGGCCGGCCGCAGCGCTTCATCCCCATGCTCAACGCCGCCCGCTCCCCCACGTTCTACGAGTTCGACTCGCAGGACCTGCTCCGGCTCTACCGGGAGATGGACGACCGCGACGAGGAGCCGGTGGTGATCTACCACTCGCACACCGCCACCGAGGCGTACCCCTCGCGCACCGACGTCTCCTACGCCAACGAGCCGGGCGCCCACTACGTCCTGGTCTCCACCGCCGAGTCCGGCGGCGGTGAAGGGCCCGTCTCCTTCCGCTCGTTCCGCATCGTGGACGGCGTGATCACCGAGGAGGACGTCCACGTCATCTCCTCGTACGACGACGCCCCCGCGCGCTGAGGCCCGCGTCCGCATCATGAAACGGCGATCCGGCACGCGGACAGGGAATCGATACGATGAGTTCATGGTTGACCACGACGTGACCCGGAAGGACCCGAGCCGGCAGGTGCTGCTCGTCGCCCGGCTGCACGTCGACCTGTGCCGTCTCGCCAGTGCCGCCTGTCCGTCCGTGCCGCCCCGCGCGGCCGGCCGCGCCTGACGCCCCGCCCTGCCCGGCGTCCGGCCTCCCGGCCCGCGTACGTCCCCGCCCGCGGCGCGGCCGTCCGCGCCCGCAGCAGCCCGACTCCCCGTATCCCACAGGAGCCCCGAAATGGCCATCGAGGTCCGCATCCCGACCATCCTCCGCAGCTACACCGACGGCGAGAAGGCCGTGCAGGGCGACGGCACCACCCTGGCCGAGCTGATCGACGACCTGGAGTCCCGGCACAACGGGATCCGCGAGCGTCTGGTCGAGGGCGCCGAGCTGCGCCGCTTCGTCAACGTCTACCTCAACGACGAGGACGTCCGCTTCCTCGACGGCATCGCCACCAAGCTCACCGACGGCGACAGCGTGACGATCCTGCCCGCCGTGGCCGGCGGCGCCGTCTGATGCGCTACGACAGCCCCCTCGCGGCCGTCGGCAACACGCCCCTGGTCCACCTGCCCCGCCTCTCCCCCGCGCCCGGAGTGCGGATCTGGGCGAAGCTGGAGGACCGCAACCCCACCGGCTCGGTGAAGGACCGGCCGGCGCTGTTCATGGTCGAGCAGGCGGAGAAGGACGGCCGGCTCACCCCCGGCGCCACGATCCTGGAGCCCACCTCCGGCAACACCGGTATCTCGCTGGCCATGGCGGCGAAGCTCAAGGGCTACCGGATCGTCTGCGTGATGCCGGAGAACACCAGCGACGAGCGCCGCCAGCTCCTGGCCATGTGGGGCGCGGAGATCATCTCCTCGCCGGCCGCCGGTGGCTCCAACACCGCGGTGCGGGTCGCCAAGGAGCTGGCCGCCGAGCACCCGGACTGGGTGATGCTCTACCAGTACGGCAACCCCGACAACGCCGGCGCGCACTACGCCACCACCGGGCCCGAGATCCTCGCGGACCTGCCGTCGATCACCCACTTCGTCGCCGGCCTCGGCACCACCGGCACGCTCATGGGCGCCGGCCGGTTCCTGCGCGAGCAGCGCCCCGGCGTGCAGGTCGTGGCGGCGGAGCCGCGCTACGACGACCTCGTCTACGGGCTGCGCAACCTCGAAGAGGGCTTCGTCCCCGAGCTGTACGACGAGTCGGTGCTCACCACCCGCTACTCCGTGGGCTCCGAGGACGCCGTGATCCGGACCCGCGAACTCCTGCGCGAGGAGGGCATCTTCGCCGGCATCTCCACCGGGGCCTCGCTGCACGCCGCGATCGGCGTGGGCCGCAAGGCGGTACGGGCCGGGGAGGACGCCGACATCGCGTTCCTCGTCGCGGACGGCGGCTGGAAGTACCTGTCGACGGGCATCTACACCGCCGCGACCACCGAGGAGGCCGTCGCCGCGCTGCAGGGCCAGCTCTGGGCGTAGCGAGGGCCGTAGGCGCCGGGGGCGCACGCCGGGCTCCCCCGCAGCGCCGACGCCCCTGCGCGGTGCCCCCGCGCGCGGAGGGACCTACTGCGCCCCCGCGACGTACTCCGGTGCCGTCTCCCGGGCCGCGGCCCGCCGGCGGCTCAGCGCCCAGCCGGCGGACAGCAGCACCGCCCAGCCGGCGCCCACGTACAGCGAGACGCGGGCGTCGGCGTCCAGCGCGGTGAGCACGGTGACGAAGACGAGGAACGCCAGCGCGAGCCAACTGCACACCGTTCCGCCCGGCGCCGGGAAGGACGAGGCGGGCAGCCGGCCGGCGGTCACGGCGCGGCGGTAGCGAAGGTGGCTGACGAGGATCATCGCCCAGGTCCAGATGCCGGCCGCGGTGGCCACGGACATGACGTAGCCGAACGCCTTCTCCGGGACGAGGTAGTTGAGCACCACGCCGACGGACATGACCACGACCGACATCGCGATGCCCGTGGCCGGCACCCGGCGCGGGCTCAGCCTGCCGAAGAACCTGGGCGCCTCGGAGTTGGCCGCCAGGTCACGCAGCATGCGGCCGGTGGAGTACATGCCGGAGTTGCACGACGACAGGGCCGCGGTCAGCACGACGAAGTTGACGATGCCGGCCGCGAGCGGGATGCCGATCTTGCCGAACGCGGCGACGAACGGGCTGACGCCCTCGCTGAACTCCGTCCACCGGACGACGGACAGGATGACGATCAGCGAGCCGACGTAGAAGACGACGATCCGCCAGGGCAGCGTGTTGATCGCCTTGGGCAGGGTCTTCTCGGGGTTCGCGCTCTCGCCCGCGGTGACGCCGACGAGTTCGACGGCGAGGTAGGCGAACATCACGCCCTGGAGGGTCATCAGGCTGTCGCCGATGCCGTGGGGGAAGAATCCGCCGTGGTTCCAGAGGTTCGTGGTGCTGGCGGTGCCGGCGGCGTCGGAGAAGCCGAAGGTGAGGACGCCGGCCCCGATGACGATCATGCCGATGATCGCCGTGACCTTGACCATCGAGAACCAGAACTCCAGCTCGCCGAAGATCTTCACCGAGATCAGGTTGACCCCGAAGAGGAGCACGAGGAAGCCGAGCGCGCTGACCCACTGCGGGACTGCGGGCCACCAGAAGTTGATGTAGATGGCGGCGGCGGTCAGCTCGGTCATGCCGGTGACGGCCCACATCAGCCAGTACGTCCAGCCGGTGACGTACCCGAAGTAGGGGCCGAGGAACTCGCGCGCGTACTCGGCGAAGCTGCCCGAGACCGGGCGGTAGAGCAGCAGTTCGCCCAGCGCGCGCATGATGAAGAAGATGACGACGCCGGCGAGCGCGTACAGGAGGATGAGACTGGGCCCGGCCCGCTCGATGATCTTCCCGGCGCCGAGGAAGAGGCCCACTCCGATGGCGCCGCCGATGGCGATCATCTGGATCTGGCGGCTGCCGAGCCCGCGCTCGTACCCCTCGTCGGAGGCCACGGCCGCGCGGCCGCCCTCCGGGCCCTTCGCAGTGGTCATGGGGAGTCGTGCCCTTTCCTGTGCAGTCCCCCGACTGCAGCTTTACCTCAAGAAAAGGGCGATTATGTTCATACTCACCCGAAAGGGGCCCGGTAAGGCCCGCGGCCTACGCCATCAGCGTCTCGATCAGGGTCTCCTGCAGCCCGCCCAGCCACAGGTACGCCATGACCATGGGCTTGCGCTCGTCCTCGTCCGGAAGCCGGAACAGTGCCTCGCCGTCGTCGTCGTCGCGGATGTCGAGCCGCGCGCCTATGGCCAGCCGCAGGTCGTTCAGCGTCGCGAGCCACTGCCGCGACTCCTCGGGGCCGATCTTGAGCACCGCGCCGCCCTCGCCCTGCACGGCCAGCATGTCGAGCCCGCGGACCACGGCCAGGGCGTTCTCCCGCTTACTCTCCCGCAGCTCCGGCTCGGTGTAGCGGCGGAACTCCGCCGAGCGGGCCCGCTCCTCGTCGTCGGGGCCCTTGCCGGGCTCGCCGTAGGCGTCGGGGAAGAGCCGCGCCAGCGCCGGGTCGGACGGCGGCTTGCTGGGGCCCTCGGCGAAGAGCGCGTCCAGCGGATCGGCGGGGGGAGGGGCGTCCGCGGGGGCGTCGCCGGGGCCGATCAGCTCCAGCAACTGCACCGTCAGCGTGCGCAGGATGGAGATCTCCAGCTCGTCCAGCGCGACGGCCGCACCGCCGCCCGGAACCGCTTCGAAGTGCCCCGCCATCAGCGGTCCTGCTGGAGAGTGGCCCACAGACCGTAGCCGTGCATCGCCTGCACGTCCCGCTCCATCTCCTCGCGGCTGCCGCTGGAGACGATGGCCCTCCCCTTGGTGTGCACGTCCATCATGAGCTTGCGGGCCTTCTCCCTCGGATATCCGAAGTACGCCTGGAAGACGTACGTCACGTAGCTCATGAGGTTCACCGGGTCGTTGTGGACGATCGTCACCCAGGGGACGTCCGGTTCAGGCACCGCCGCGGGTGACTGGGACTCGACGGTCTCCGGGCGCTCGATCTCCGTGGGTGCGACGCTCACGGTTGGCGGCAACTCCTCGTTAGCTCCGGCTGCGACCGCAGCCCTGACGGTCCCCATGCTGCCACCCGAGGCGGTGCCGCAGCCATTCGGACACCGGAAATCGTCAGTGTGACGAGTATGGGCGTAGGATCAGGTGCATGTCGGAACTGAAGCTGCCGGTCACCGTCCCCTCGACGGCTCTCTTCACCGATCACTACGAGTTGACCATGGTCCAGGCCGCGCTGCACGCCGGCACCGCGGACCGCCGCTCGGTCTTCGAGACCTTCACCCGCCGGCTTCCCGAGGGCCGCCGCTACGGCGTCGTGGCGGGCACCGGGCGCGTCCTGGACGCGCTGGAGAGCTTCCGCTTCGAGCCCGAGGTGCTGCGCTTCCTGCGGGAGCACGACGTGGTCGACGCCCCCACCCTGGACTGGCTCGCGGACTTCCGGTTCACCGGAGACATCTGGGGCTATCCCGAGGGCGAGGTGTACTTCCCCGGCTCCCCCGTGCTGCGCGTCGAGGGCGGCTTCGCCGAGTGCGTGCTGCTGGAGACGGTGGTGCTGTCGATCCTCAACCACGACTCCGCGATCGCCGCCGCCGCCTCCCGGATGGCCGTCGCCGCCGGCGGCCGGCCGCTGATCGAGATGGGCGCCCGGCGCACCCACGAGCTGGCCGCGGTCGCCGCCTCCCGGGCGGCGTACGTCGGCGGCTTCGCCTCCACCTCCGACCTGGCCGCCGGCTTCCGCTACGCCATCCCCACCGTCGGCACCGCCGCGCACGCCTTCACGCTGCTGCACCACAGCGAGCGGGAGGCGTTCACCGCGCAGGTGGAGTCCATGGGGGTGGGGACGACGCTGCTGGTCGACACGTACGACGTGGCCGCCGCGGTCCGCACCGCCGTGGAGGTCGCCGGCCCGGAGCTGGGCGCCGTGCGTATCGACTCCGGCGACCTGCTGCTGGTCGCCCACCGCGTGCGCCAGCAGCTCGACGAGCTGGGTGCGGAGCGGACCCGGATCATCGTCACCAGCGACCTCGACGAGTACGCCATCGCCTCGCTCGCCGCCGCCCCCGTGGACGCGTACGGGGTGGGCACCCGGCTGGTCACCGGCAGCGGGCACCCGACGTGTTCGATGGTCTACAAGCTCGTCGCCCGCGCCGCCTCCGACGCCCCGGACGCGCCGCTGGTGCCGGTGGCGAAGCGGTCGACGGGCGGGAAGACGTCGGTCGGCGGGCGGAAGTGGGCGGCCCGGCGGCTGGACGCGGACGGGGTCGCGGAGGCGGAGGTCGTGGGCACCGGGGAGGTGCCGGCGGAGCTGGCGGGACGGGAACTGCTGGTGCCGCTGGTGCGCGGCGGGAAGGTCGTGGGCCGGGAGCCGATGGACGACGCCAGGGCCCGGCACGTCGAGGCCAGGGACGCGCTGCCGCTCTCCGCCACTCAGCTCTCCAGAGGCGAGCCCGTCCTGCCGACGGAGTACGTATGACGCCCGGCCCAGCGGGCTGGGAACCGGGGCGCGGCGCTTGGCCCCCCAGCGCTCCGTCCTTCCGACGCCGACTCACGAAGGGCAGCCCACCATGCATCGTGCACTGATCGTCGTTGACGTGCAGAACGACTTCTGCGAGGGCGGCAGCATGGGCGTGACCGGCGGCGCGGACGTCGCCGCCGCGATCACCGACCTGATCGGCCGGTCCACCGCCGGCTACCAGTACGTCGTCGCCACCCGCGATCACCACATCGAGCCGGGCGGTCACTTCTCGGCGCACCCGGATTTCGTGCACTCCTGGCCGCGGCACTGCGTGGCCGGCACGGAGGGCGTCGGCTTCCACCCGAACTTCGCCCCGGCCGTCGCCTCCGGCGCGGTCTCGGCGGTCTTCGACAAGGGCGCGTACGCGGCGGCCTACAGCGGCTTCCAGGGGGCGGACGAGAACGGCGTGCCGCTCGCGGACTGGCTGCGCGAACGGGACGTGACGGAGGTCGACGTGGTGGGCATCGCCACCGACCACTGCGTGAAGGCGACGGCGCTGGACGCGGCGGCGGAGGGCTTCCGCACGCGAGTGCTGCTGGACCTGACGGCCGGGGTGGCAGAGGACACCACCCAGCGGGCGCTGGCGGAGCTGGCGGAGGCGGACGTGGACCTGACCGGCAAGCCGGTCGTCGGCTGACGCCGCGGCGCTCCGCCCGCCCGGTGTCCTCGCGCGCCCCACGGCCGCCGGGGGACCCGCGCCCGCGTGCGGGGAGCCCGCCGCGGCCCGGGGCCCGCGCCTGCGCGCCGGCTACGTCGCCAGCCGGAACAGGGCCGCTATCGGGTGCCAGGACTCCGTGTCGTCGTCGAGCGAGCCGCGCCAGACCAGGCCGTCGGGATGGCACAGCACGGCGGTGACCTCGTCGGGCGTGGGCGGGTGCGCGTTGCCGCGGAGGTAGACCGAGCGCAGGCCGAGGTTGCGCAGCCTCGTCAGGGCCCTGGCGCGGTTCGCGGCGTGCACCAGGACACGTATCCGCCGGCTCTCCACGGGAGCCGGCAGGGAGACGGCGACGACCATGCTGCCGTCCGGCAGCTTGGTGAATCCTCCTCCGCCCATGGCGCTCCTCGTGCGGTCGTCCCTCGGTCGTCTGCTCACGCCATCTTTACGCGATCGGCCGCCGCCCCGCCAGGGGCAGCGGCCGATACGCCTGTGACCTGCGTTTTTTCTCCCGGATCACCCGGCCGAAGGCGCCACCTGGATGGTCATGGTCCGGCCATTACCGGGCTCCTTGACGATGGAGATCTTCGTGTTGGTGTCCGGCACCTTCACGCTGCCGCCCGGGTTCCCCTCGTCCCAGTACGTCCCCTTGTGGTCGTCGAAGACCGAGACGCCCTTCTTCGAGGTGATCTTCGCCGGCTCCCCGTCCTTGTGCAGGGTGAAGCCGTCGGCCCGCTGCGTGCTGAAGGTGGCGTCGTACGCCTGGATGCGGTTGCGCATCACCGAGCCGTCCGCCCATGTGAGGGGCTTCGGGTGCGAGTCGACCGGCAGCACCAGACCCTCGCCGGGGTGGACGCTGGTGTTGTTGTCGAGCTGCGAGGTGTCCCACAGCCACACGGCCAGGCCGTTCTGGTACGGGAAGTGCTCGACCCAGTCCGGCTTGTCCGTCGTCCAGCCGAAGTTGTACGGACCGCTCTGGAGCGTCTTGTCGTACGACACGTACTGCCGGTTCTCGGCGATGTAGTACTGCGGGTAGTCCTTGGTGAAGGACTCCTCGACGCGCGAGAAGCCGTCCGCCGTCCAGCCCGCGTCGTCGCCCTCGGCGCCGTCCGCGAAGACCTCCTCGCCGTCCGCCGTGATCGTCAGCGCGTCGGCGGCGAAGCCCTTCTGCGCCACCCCGCCGTCGGTCTGGTAGCGGAAGCGGAGCTGGATCTCCTGGCCCGCGTAGGCGTCGAGGGAGTACTCCAGGTCCCGGTACTCGCCGGAGACGCCGGTCAGCGCCGGCCGGTCGCCGCCGTCGCGCGGGATCTGCGCGCCGTCGGCGGTGCCGTCCAGCGGGGTGAAGCTGGCGCCGCCGTCGGTGGAGACCTCGGCGTAGAGGAAGTCGTAGTTCTCCTCGATGTCCCACCAGCCCGCCAGGCCCAGCGAGGCGCTGGACGTGCCGGTCAGGTCGACCGTACGGGTCAGGGAGTTGGACAGGTCGTCGCCCATGCCGCTCCACCACTGCATGGTGCCCTCGGCGGGTGCGGTGATGGTGGTGGTGACGGCCTTCTCCGGCAGCTCGACGACGAGCGCCTGCGGCTTGCCGTCCTTCTGCTCCTCGGCGCGGCCCAGGGTGTGCTTCGAGCGCGTCGCCGCCTTGGCCGTCTCGTAGTCCAGCCAGCCGAGTTGCAGCTTGTCCCAGGCGGTCATGTCGCCGGGCAGGTCGCCGATGGCGTCCTCGCCGCGGCCCAGCCAGGAGCCGGAGGACATGAGCGTCCAGAAGGCGGTGGAGTTCTCGCCGCCCGCGGTGTCGTACAGGTCGGGCAGGCCGAGGTCGTGGCCGTACTCGTGGGCGAAGACGCCGAGTCCGCCGTTCTCCGGCTGGACGGTGTAGTCGCCGACCCACACGCCGGTGTCGCCGATCTGGGTGCCGCCGGCCTTGTTCTCGCCGGGGCCGGTGCTGCCGGCGTCGGTGCCGTAGGCGTACCAGCGGTGCGCCCAGATGGCGTCCTCGCCCTGGACACCGCCGCCCGCGGACTCGTCCTCGCCCGCGTGCACGAGCTGGAAGTGGTCGATGTAGCCGTCGGCCTCGTCGAAGTTGCCGTCGCCGTCGAAGTCGTAGCGGTCCCAGGCGTCGTACTCGGCGAGCTGGGCCTTGATCTCGGCGTCGGTCCTGCCGGCGGCCTTCTGGTCCTCGGCCCACTTGGCGGTCGCGTCGCGCACCAGGTCCCAGACGGAGGCGCAGGTGGAGTCGCCGCAGTAGTTGGAGCCGTAGCGGGCCTCGTTCCACTTCACCGAAACCCAGTCGCTGACCTCGCCGTCCACCGTGTACTGCCCGGAGGACTGCTTCTCGTAGTACTTCGCCACGGACTCCTTGTCGGCGTCCTTGGAGAAGTAGAGGTCCTGGTAGTGCTGCCGGTCGAAGTCGGCCTTCCAGTCGGTGGAGTTGTCCACCTCCCGGTCCGGCTCGGCTATCTGGTTGTGCGCGGGGCCGGCGTCGCCGCCGTACTTCACGACGGGCGGCTCGGGGCCGTCGGGACCGTCCGGGTCGTACATGGTCTCGTCGTCGACCTCGTCGCCGAACTCGACCAGCACGGTGAAGATCTTGTCGGTCTTCGTCCCCCGGCCCAGCTCCGCGTACTTGCCGTCATCGAGCTTGACGACGGTCGAACCGTCCTTCTTCGCCCGCGGCTGCGCCTCGGTCTCACCGGACAGCAACTGCTCCAGCGCGGCCTTCTCGCGCGCCTCCTGCTGCTTGCTGAACGGGCCGTCGAGATCGTGCTCCTGGTGCTTCGGCGCCCGCGCCGGATCACGGCGCTCAAGCTGAGCCGGTCCGTCGCCCGGGTCGGCGGCCGCCTGCCCCAGAGGCAGTAGAGCCGCGCCGAGTGCGGCTGCAACCGCCGTGGTGACGGCAGTTTTTGACAACTTTCTTTGCCTGCTCTTCACGTTTGCGCTGTCCCTCCCGCGTCGCCGCACGAATAGGTGTGCCTGCATTCGACCGGAGTGAACAAAGAAATGACAGTCTTGACTTGCACACTTCAGAGGGCTACGGAGCCGTAGACCCTGGTGACGCCGTTGCTCACCCCGCCATGACACCGTGCGCCCCCTCGTGCACCCCCCCAAGTGGATAAGGTCACGCTTACTTGCCTCCCGGGGCGGGCAACGGCTTGGGTAGTGGGGGGCGGCTGCACGCACGGGGCCGCCCTTCGGCACGTTCACCCGTCCGTACCGTTGCTGAGCCCACCAGGGGGGCTGCCATGCCGCGTCCGACTCTCTCCCAACTCCTTTACGGGTCGGCCACAGTCATCGCCTCAGCCGCAGCCATGCTGCTGCTCTCGCAGGCCGGCGCAGCCATCGCCCTCGTGGCGATCTGCGTCACCGCCCTGGCGCTCGGAGTGCTCGTCGCACTGACCGTTCCCGCACCGCGCTCCCGCCGCGCTCCCGCCTTACGGGCGGAACAGCCGGTCGTGGCGCGGGCGGACGGGATCGCCGCACCCGCGGCGGACCGGCGGCCGGTCGGCGCGCAGTCCGCGCCGCACTGAGACGGCGCGGGGACGCCCGCAAGGGCGCCCACGGGGGACGGCCGAGGCATAACCGAACACGCGGCGGTCGGCGACCAGTTGGTCGTCGGCCGCTTCGGTGTGCGGCCGTCCGGGGCGGGACGCCGGCGGTCAGGGGGTGAAGCGCCGGCCCTCGGTCGAGACCACGACGGTCCTGGCGGCCTTGTCGTGCAGGCACTGCCGGAACGGCCTGTCCCAGGTGCACGAGAGGACGTTGTAGAGCCAGAACAGGGTGCCGATGCACGGCACGATCCCCGGCAGCGAGTAGACGGCGGCGCGGATCCAGCCCGGACCGCCCGCGGGGACGGCTCCGTTCTCCAGCATGCCCACGCGGATGCTCATCAGTATCTTGCCGACGGTCTGGCCGCTGCGGGTGAGCATCAGGCCCTCGTAGACGAGGTAGACCAGGAGGCCGAAGAAGCCCCAGCCGTACTGGGAGCCGGTGTCGTCGGTGTCGGCGAAGTCGTCGATCTGGCCGATGAGGATGAGGAAGAGCGACACCGGGATGTAGACGATCAGCGCGTCGATGATGCGCGCCAGCAGCCGGCGGCCGAGGGCGCCGAGCGGGGGCATCCCGGCGAGCCGCGGGTCGGGCGCGCCGTGGGGGTGGCCGTGGTGACCGTAGCCGGGGGCGCCGGTGCCGTACACCGGCGGGGGCGGGGGCATGGCGCCGGGGGGCTGGTCGTACGGGGAACCGGCGCCCGGCGGCGGAGCGCCGCCGTAGTCGGGTCCGGATCCCGGCGGCGGGGCGGCGGAGCCGGGCGGCGGCGCGGCACCGGGCCCGGGGGGCGGCGGGGCGCCCGGTCCAGGGGGCGGCGCTTCACCCGTACCGGCGGAAGGGGCCGCGTCGGGGCCCGTGGGCGGCGGGGCCCCCGGGGCGGCGGACGACGCCGCATCCCGCCCCGAAGACGGCTCCCCCTCACCCCCGCCCTCGGACGGGGCCCCACCGGGCCCCGTGGGCGGCCGGGCCCCGGGCCCGGTGGACGACGTGGTTTCGGGACCGGGGGGCGGCGGCTCCGCCTCGCGCTCCTCGGACGGGGCGGCCTCGGGCCCCGGGGGCGGCGGGGCCACGGGTCCGGTGGACGAGGTGGCGTCCGGGCCGGTCGGCGGGGTGCCCGGAACGGGGCCGGCGCCGTACGACGGTCCGCCGCCGGTCCCGGGCGCCTCCGACCTCGTCGGGCTGCCCACGGGGCGTGTCGTACCGCTGCCCTCGGCCGGTGTCTCCTGCGACCCGTGCGCCCCCCGTGCTCCCTCCTCGTCACCCGGCGGCGACTCCCCCGCGGGTTGCTGCGTGGCGCCGGCGTGCGCGCCGTCGTTCTGCGGCTGCCGCGCACGCCCGGGCTTCCTGTCGTGCGGGTCGGTGCCCTCGCCGTGGTCGGAGCTCATGCCCCGAGTCGACCCCGGGCGGAACCGCCCCGCATCCCGGGCGCGGCCGAACGGCTCAGCCGCGCGCCACGTACGTGCGCCCGGCCTTGTCGTGCCAGCACTGCCGCCACGGCTTGTCGAAGGCGCACCAGATGACGTTCAGCAGCCCGATCAGCGGCAGCAGCACGAACACCGCGTACGTCAGCCACCGCCGCAGCGCCGAGCCGGTCGCCGGCGGGTCCTGCGACTCGATGTCCAGCACCCGCACGCCGAAGAGCCGCTTGCCGGGCGTACGCCCCCACTTCGCGGTCGGCAGCGCCTCCACGATCAGGCCGAGGAGGAGGAAGAGGCCGAGGACGAGCGCGAGATACGGACCCGTGGTGCCGTCGATGAGCCAGACCGTCACGGTCGTGCCGGACGCCTCGGCGGCGTCGATCTTGTCCTGGACGTGGTCCACGGACTTGCTCACCAGCGGCACGGCGACCGCGGAGACGACTCCGCCGACCAGCAGGGCGTCCACGAACCGGGCGCCGAGCCTGCGGCCGAGCCCGGCGGGCGGCGCGGTGCCGCGAGCGGCGTCGAGGAACGGGTCACTGGCCGGCGGGCGCCACGGCACGACGGGCGGCTCCGCCGCCGCGGCGCCGCCCTGCGGCAGCTCGGGGCGGGCGGCCCGCTCGGGGAGCTGCCCGGCGGGCGGCTGCCGCGGCGTGGCGGGCGGGGCCGTGCGCGCGGCCGGGGTCAGCGGCGGCGGTGAGTGGCCCGCCTGCGGTGCGAGCTGCGGCTGCCCGGGGCGGGGCTGCGGCAGCTCGGGCGTGGCCGGGGGCGCGGACACCGGCAGGTCGGGGGCGGTCGGCGCGGGGAGGACGTTCGGCACGTCGGGTGCGGTCGGCGACGGGCCGTAGCCGCCCGCGGCACGCCGCGGATCCGCGGCCCCGGACGCAGGCCCGGACCCGGACCCGGAGTCGGCGCCGGAGTCGGCCCCGAACCCGGCGGCGCCGGACCCGGCCGCGGCCTCCGGCTCGCCCGTCTCCTCCGGTGCCGGGGGCGCCGGTACGGGCGCGGGACCGGCCAGGCGCCGCGTCTGCTCGCCCCACGAGCCGCCGCCGACGCGCGGATCGCGGCCGAGCAACCCGCCCGGCCGGTCCTGCTCGTACGCACCGGGTGCGGGCCGTCCGCCCTCCGGCCCGGCACCGCCGCCCCCGGGCTCGGCGTCCTCCGCCCGCCGCGCGGCCGGCAGCCGGGGCTCCTCCCCGGCGCCTTCCGGCTCCGGTGCGCCACCGCCCAGCTCCGCCGGCACCGTGAGCGCCGGCGGTTCCTGCGCTTCCGGGGCACCCCAGGCGACGCGGCTGTCGGCCCGTTCGGCGACGTCCACGACGTCGACCCCGTGCCACGCGCCCGGCGCGTCCGCCGGCTCCCCTGCGGACGCCGCCGCCTCGGCCGCGTCCCGTACGCCGTCCGCGTCGTCGCCCCGGCGCGCGTGCCGCCCGCGGGTGGCCGGCGGGGCGTCCTGGGGCTCCGGCTCGTCGAGGAAGACCGGGCCGGTCTCGCTCGGGGACGGACCGGACGCGGCGGGTCCCGCGGCGGGCGCGGGGTCCTCCGTGCTCTCCGGGCTCTCCGTGCCGCCCGCGCTCGCGTCCTCCGCCGGGCCGGACTCCGGTCCGCCGGCGGTCGCGGCCTGCTCCTCCTCGCCCTCGTGCGCGCGGCGGCTGGTGCCGGGAACCCACGCCGCACCGTTCCAGTACCGGACGTAGCCCGGGATGGAGGGATCGGGATAATAACCGGGGCCGGGGATCCCGCCGCCGGAGGGTGGTGTCGGGGCGCTCATGGGGTCCACATCTACCAGAACCGGCGGACGGCCGGGTCCGCCTCACCCCCGTTCCGCCTTATGGGACTTGTCGAACGATCGGGGGAAGTCTGCGGAAGTCGCGTAAGAGCACCGCGGTTCGGCCCTCTCTCCCCTCGCAGGCCCGCCGGACCTGCATCACGTTCGACAAGAGAGGTGCCACATCATGCAGACCGTGGTGGAACGCGAGGTGGAGCTGCGGCTCGTCGTATCGCCGGAAAGAAGTGTTCCGGTTCCGTCCAGACTGACCTACCGCTCGGGCGACCCGTACGCGGTCCACATCAGCTTCCACGTCGGCTCGGCCGCGCCCGTGGGATGGTCGTTCGCCCGCGAGTTGCTGGTGGAGGGGGTGTTCCGGCCGTGCGGCCAGGGGGACGTGCGCGTGTGGCCGGCGAAGTCCGCCTCGGGGAGCGTGGTCTGCCTGGCGCTGATGTCCTCGGACGGGGACGCGGTGATCGAGGCGCCGGCCGGCGCGGTCTCCCTCTGGCTGGAGCGCACCCTGCGGGCCGTGCCCCCGGGTTCGGAGATGACGCGGCTCGGTCTGGACGAAGGGCTGGAGGAGTTGCTGGGTACCACGCAGGACGAGGTGCGGCTGAGCGACCCGTGGCCGTCGGACGACTCCGGCGACACGTGAGCACCGGTACGCCCCCACGGCGCGCGCGTGCGGTCCCCCGCGCGACCGCGCCGCGCTCCCGCCCCGCCGCCCGCTACGCCGCCGCACCCGCCGGGAGCTGCCCCGGCCCGCGGAACGTGGCCCGGTACGCGGTCGGCGAGACCCCGAGCGCCGCGTGCATGTGCTGCCGCAGCGACGCCGCCGTGCCGAACCCCGCCTCCGCCGCGACCCGGTCGATGCTGCGGTCCGTCTCCTCCAGCAGGTGCCGGGCCCGCTCGATGCGCTGCCGGGTGAGCCACTGCACCGGCGTCACGCCGGTCTCCTCGCGGAACCGGCGGCTGAAGGTCCGTACGCTCATCGACTCCCGGGCGGCCAGCTCCCGCAGGGCGAGGGGCCGGTCGAGGTTGGCCAGCGCCCAGGCGCGGGCCTTGCCGGTGGTGGACAGCTCCGGCTCGGCCACCGGCCGCGGCACGTACTGGGCCTGCCCGCCGTCGCGGTGCGGCGGCACGACGGTGCGGCGGGCGACGTCGTTGGCGACGGCGGCGCCGTGGTCGGTGCGGATCATGTGCAGGCACAGGTCGATACCGGCGGCCTCGCCCGCGGAGGTCAGGACGCCCCGGTCCTCGGTGTAGAGCACGTCGGGCTGGAGCCGTACGGCCGGGAAGCGGCGGCGGAACAGCTCGGCGGACTTCCAGTGCGTCGTGGCCCGGCGCCCGTCGAGCAGGCCCACGGCGGCGAGCACGAACGCACCGGTGCAGACGGACGCCACGCGTGCGCCGGGCCGTACGCGCCCGAGGGCCGCCCGCAGCGCGGCCGGCGGCTCACGGTGGCCCGCACCCTCCGCCGCGCCGCCGACGGCGCTTTCGAGCGCGTCCTCGGCGTGCGAGGCGGGCACCACGACGGTCGCGGCGTCGGCCAGCGCCTCCGGGCCGCGCTCGACGAGCACCGGGAAGTCGGCGTCGGTACGCACCGGGCCGGGCCGCAGCGCGCAGGTGACGACCTCGTACAGCCGCCGCCCCCCGGCCTCGGCGGAGCCGAACATCTGGTGGACGAGGCCGAGTTCGAGCGGCATCACGCCGTCCCGCACCAGGACGGCGACGCGGTGGGGTCCGGTGGCGGGGGGAATCTCCTCGGAGCCGGTCATGGCACGATTCTTCCATGCATCGTCAATCCGGCCATTCGAGCCCCTTGCACTCCGCGCAACGGTCGCGGAAGGCGAACGGCGCGGAAGATTGTGACCGGATTCTGGACGGGGTCTTCCGCTGAGCGGTGCCGATCGCTAGGTTTCCGCACACCCCGCCGAGCAGGCGGAGGCGGGGCTCCGAGGTCCGCGGCAGAGCGCCGCGGACACAAGCCGGCGCCACCTGCGGCCGGCGGCTCCGGGCGCGGGCGCTGCAAGGGACGGGTGCGCCGGCGCGGGAAGGGCCGCACATCACGTGAGGAGGCGGCGTGCCCGCAGAGACCTCCCAGACCCTCGACCGTGGACTCCGCGTGCTGAAGCTGCTCGCCGACACCGACCACGGCCTCACCGTCACCGAGCTGTCGCACAAGCTCGGCGTCAACCGCACCGTCGTCTACCGCCTGCTCGCGACCCTGGAACAGCACGCCCTCGTCCGCCGCGACCTCGGCGGCCGGGCGCGGGTCGGGCTCGGGGTGCTGCGGCTGGGCCGGCAGGTGCACCCCCTGGTGCGGGAGGCGGCGCTGCCGGCGCTGCGCTCCCTCGCCGAGGATGTCGGCGCGACGGCGCACCTGACGCTGGTCGACGGCAGCGAGGCGCTGGCCGTCGCGGTCGTCGAACCGAGCTGGACCGACTACCACGTCGCCTACCGCGCCGGCTTCCGGCACGCGCTGGACCAGGGCGCGGCGGGCCGGGCGATCCTCAAGGGCCGCGGCCTGGGCCCGAGCGCGTGCGAGACCGACGCGGCGCTGGCGCTGGCCCTGACGCACGGCGAACTGGAAGCGGGCGCGAGCGGGGCGGCGGCGCCGCTGCTGGGGGTGTCGGGGATAGAGGGCAGCGTGGGCGTGGTGATGCTGCACGAGATCGTGCCGGGCGAGGTCGGCCCCCGGGTGGTCTCGGCGGCCCGTGAGGTCGCGCAGGCGCTGCGCTGAGCCCTCCGGGGGCCGCGCGGCGACGCCGGTGCGCGACAGCGGCAGCGGCCCCGCCCGGCGAGGGCACCGCCGCCCGGCGGGGCGGTGCGGCACCGTAGATTGGTGGTGTGCCCCCTCGTCGTGTGACCCTCGCGCTCGCCGCGGCGCCCGTGGCCGGACTCCTCGCCGCCGCGGCGTTCGCCCCGCTGCCGTTCTCGCTCGCCAAGCCCGGAATGACCGCAGACGTGCTCGGCGACCACCGGGGCAGTCCCGTCATCACCGTCTCCGGGGCGGAACAGCACCCCACCGACGGCGAGTTGCGGATGACGACGATCGCCGCGACCGGGCCGGAGGTCGATCTGCGTCTCGTGGACATCGCCTCCGGCTGGCTCGCCACCGACGAGGCCGTGATGCCGAAGGACTCGGTCTATCCCGTGGGCGACTCCCGCAAGGAGATCCGGGAGTACAACGCGAAGCAGATGCGCGAGTCGCAGAACACCGCCGTCACCGCCGCCCTGAACCACCTCGGCCGCGAGCCCGGCAGCGTGGACGTCGAGCTGCGCCTCACCGACGTCGGCGGGCCCAGCGCCGGGCTGTTCTTCGCCCTGGGCATCGTCGACAAGCTCGGCCCCGACGACCTGACCGGCGGACGGATCATCGCCGGTACCGGCACGATCGCGCGGGACGGCACCGTCGGGGCGGTCGGCGGCGTGCCGCTGAAGACGCAGGCCGCGAAGCGTGACGGGGCGACGGTGTTCCTGGTGCCGAAGGCGGAGTGCGCCGACGCGGAGTCGGAGCTGCCGGAAGGGCTGCGGCTGGTGCCCGTGGAGAAGCTGTCGGACGCGGTGGCGTCGCTGAAGGCGCTGAAGTCGGGCGGCGACGTACCGAGCTGCTGACGCGCCTCCCGCCCGGCCGGTACGGAATTCGGGTGCGGTCCGTACGCGATCTCCGTAACGTCGGCCGACGTGGAACCGCTCAGCGAAAAACAGATCCGTACGTCCTTCGTGAACAGCACCAAGGGCGACGCCGCCCGGCTCAGGCTGCCGCTCGACTTCGCCGCGCTGCCCTGGGCGGACCTGGACTTCCTCGGCTGGGTCGACCCCGGCGCGCCGCTGCGCGCCCATCTCGTCGTGCCCCGCCCGGGCGGCCCGCTCGGGATCACCCTGCGCGTCCCGGCCGCGGGCCGCGCCAGCGCCGTGCGTTCCCGGATGTGCCAGCTCTGCCTGACCGCGCACTCGTCCTCCGGCGTCCGCCTGCTGGCCGCCCCGCTGGCGGGCGCGCGGGGGCGGCAGGGGAACACGGTCGGCGTGTACGTGTGCGCGGACCTGGCCTGCCCGCTCTACCTGCGCGGCAAACGGCAGCCGAAGCTGCGTACCGTGCCGCAGGAGGAGTCGCTGACCGAGGCCGAGCGCATCGCGCGCATGTGGGGCAACCTGGATGATTTCGTGACGAAGGTCACCGCACCGGCCGGTCCGTAGGACCGCCGCCCCGGGAACCGCCCGCGGCACCCCCCTCGGCACCGTCCGGGGAGCCGCCCGCCGCCTGCCGGACGAGCGGGACGATCCGCAGCGGCACCGGGTTCTCCATCACGATCGCCGTCGAGGCCCGCACGATGCCGTCGAACCCCACGACGAGGTCGATGACCCGCTGCAGGTCGGCGTTCGACCGCGCCACCAGCCGGCACAGCATGTCGCCGTGGCCCGTGATCGTATGCAGCTCCAGCACCTCCGGCACGCCGGCGAGATGGCTGCGTACGTCGCTGCCCTGACCCTGCTTGATCTCCAGCGTCGCGAAGGCGGTCACGGGATAACCCAGGGCAGCCGGGTCGACGTCCGGGCCGAATCCGCGGATGACGCCGCCCGACCGCAGCCGGTCGAGCCGGGCCTGCGTGGTTCCCCGGGCGACGCCGAGGCGCCGGCTGGCCTCCAGCACGCCGATGCGCGGCTCGTTCGCGAGCAGTTCCAGCAGCCGGCCGTCGAGCTGATCGATCATCTCGCGGGCTCCTCGTTGGTCAGCTTGTACAGATAGCCCGGTCTTCCCGCCCTTTCACCGGTCAATCTGTCCAGTGATTTCTGTAACTATTGCACACCTTGCCAACCCGGGAGACGCTTTTGGGCATGACCGAGACGATTGATCAGCCCGCTCCGCAGATCCGGCAGGACGACCCCTTCCCGGTGAAGGGGATGGACGCCGTGGTGTTCGCGGTCGGCAACGCCAAGCAGGCCGCCCACTACTACTCCACCGCCTTCGGCATGAAGCTGGTCGCGTACTCCGGACCGGAGAACGGCAGCCGCGAGACCGCCGGTTACGTCCTGGAGAACGGCTCCGCCCGTTTCGTCTTCACCTCCGTCATCAAGGCCGCCTCCGACCGCGGCCGGTTCCTCGACGCCCACGTCGCCGAGCACGGCGACGGCGTGATCGACCTCGCCCTCGAAGTCCCCGACGCCCGCGCCGCGTACGCGCACGCCGTCGCCCAGGGCGCCACCGGCCTCGAAGAGCCGTACGAGCTGAAGGACGAGCACGGCACCGTGGTGCTCGCCGCCATCGCGACGTACGGCCAGACCCGCCACACCCTCGTCGAGCGCACCGGCTACGACGGCCCGTACCTGCCGGGCTTCGCCGCCGCCGAGCCCCTGGTCACGCCGCCGGCGCGGCGGACGTTCCAGGCCGTCGACCACTGCGTGGGCAACGTCGAACTCGGCAAGATGGACGAGTGGGTGGCCTTCTACAACAAGGTCATGGGCTTCACGAACATGAAGGAGTTCGTGGGCGACGACATCGCCACCGAGTACTCGGCGCTCATGTCGAAGGTCGTCGCCGACGGCACGCTGAAGGTCAAGTTCCCGATCAACGAGCCGGCGCCGGGCAAGAAGAAGTCGCAGATCGACGAGTACCTGGAGTTCTACCGCTCGCCCGGCGTGCAGCACATCGCGCTGGCCACCAACGACATCGTCGCCACGGTACGGACCATGCGCGCGGCCGGTGTCGCGTTCCTGGGCGTGCCCGACACGTACTACGACACCCTCGGCGAGTGGGTCGGCGACACCCGCGTACCGATCGACGAGCTGCGGGAGTTGAAGATCCTCGCCGACCGCGACGAGGACGGCTACCTGCTGCAGATCTTCACCAAGCCGGTGCAGGACCGCCCCACGGTCTTCTTCGAGATCATCGAGCGGCACGGCTCGATGGGCTTCGGGAAGGGCAACTTCAAGGCCCTGTTCGAGGCCATCGAGCGCGAACAGGACAAGCGCGGCAACCTCTGACCGGCGGTCGGCCCCCTCCTGATCCCGCCGGTTTCCCCACCCCGGCTTGGCCATTCCGCGATATGGATGATACGCAATTGTGATGCGTATCGAAGGGGAGCAGCAGAAGCCTGCACGGCAGGACGAGCGAGACGAGCGGCGCCGCCCGGCGTTCCGCCCCGACGTCGAGGGGCTCCGGGCGGTGGCGCTCGGGCTGGTCCTGCTCTACCACGCGGGCCTTCCCTGGCTGCCGGGCGGATACGTCGGCGTGGACGTCTTCTTCGTCGTCTCCGGATTCCTCATCACCGGCCTGCTGCTGCGCGAGGCGGAGCGGCACGGGAAGGTGTCGCTGCTGCGCTTCTACGGCCGCCGGGCGCGCCGGCTGCTGCCCGCGGCGGCGGTCGTGGTGCTGGCCGTGTGCCTGGCGGCGCGGCAGTGGATGCCGCCGCTGGAGCGGCGCAACGTCGCCGAGGACGCCGCGGGCGCGGCGCTGTACGTGACGAACTGGCAGCAGGCGGGCCGGGCGGTCGACTACTCGGCGGCGGACGCCGCGCCCAGCCCGCTCCAGCACTACTGGTCGCTGGCGGTGGAGGAGCAGTTCTATCTGGCGTGGCCGCTGCTCGTGCTGGCGGTGCTGTGGACCTTCCGGACCCCCCGCGGGGAACGCCCGGCCCGCCTCGGCCTGCGGACGCGCCTGGCGGTGGTGCTGGGGGCGCTGGCCGCGGTGTCCTTCGCCCACGCCGTGCGGCAGAGCGCCGAGGAGGGCGGGGTCGCGTACTTCTCGACGTTCACCCGGGGCTGGGAGCTGGCCGTCGGCGGGCTCCTCGCCCTGGTCCCCGCCGCCGCCTGGCGCCGTGCGCTGCCCGCCGCCCGCTCCGGCGCGCTCACGGCGGCCGGGCTCGCGACCGCGGGGCTCGCGGCCGTCGCGTACGCCGGGCTGCGGTTCGACGAGGCGACCCTCTTCCCGGGCCCGTGGGGGCTGCTGCCGGTGCTGGGTACGGCGGCGGTGATAGCCGCGGGCTGCGGGCTCGCCGTCCACCCCGTGGCCCGGCTGCTGTCCCTCCCGCCGCTGCGCTACGCCGGGCGGATCTCGTACTCCTGGTACCTGTGGCACTGGCCGGCCGTCGTCTTCGTCCCCCTCGCCCTGGACCGCGAGCCGTCCGTCCGCTGGATGCTCGTCGTGGTCGCCGCCGCCGCGCTGCCCGCGGCGCTCACCCACCGGCTCGTGGAGGAGCCCGTACGGCGCGCCCGCGTCCTGGTCCCCACCCCCCGGGCCCTGGCCGTCGGCGCCGCATGCACCGCCTGCACGGTGCTCGTGGCGGCCGGCTCGTGGATCTCCGCCCCGACGATCGCCCTCGCCTCCGCCGAGCAGGCCCGCGGCGCCGCCGCCCTCGCCGACGAGGAGCAGCCGCAGAAGACCGCGAAGGCGCTGCGCCCGCTCCCGGAGAAGGCCACCGAGGACCGCGGCAAGGTCCACGACGACGGGTGCCTGGCCGGGCAGCAGGAGACGGAGTCCGGCGACTGCGCGTACGGCAACCCGCGCGGCGACGACACCGTCGTCCTCTTCGGCGACTCGCACGCCATGCAGTACGCGCCCGCGCTGGAGAAGGTCACCGAGCGGCGCGGCCTGCGGCTGGTCACCCTCACGAAGTCGGCCTGCACCCCCGCGCAGGTCACCGTCTTCAACAACCAGCTCCAGCGCACGTACACCGAGTGCGACAAGTGGCGCGACCACGCCCTGGAGCGGATCGAGGACGAGAGCCCGGCCCTGATCATCACGGGCACCCAGGACGTCAAGACCGTCGTCGAGGACGGCAAGCGGCTCAGCGGCAAGGAGAGCGCGAAGGCGCACCAGAAGGGCTACGAGAAGACCCTGGACGATCTCCTCGGCACCGGCGCCACGGTCCTCACCCTCGCCGACAACCCGTACCCGCCCGAGGACATCCCCTCGTGCGTCTCGGGTGCCGTCGGGGATCTGGAGGACTGCGCGTTCTCGGAGAGCGACGGATACGGCTACGAGCCGGTGAGCACGCGGGCGAACGCGAAGTTCGACGAGGTGGGGCTCATCGACCCCAAGCCGGTGATGTGCAAGGACGGCACGTGCCCGGCGGTGATCGGGAACGTGATCGTGTACCGCAACGGGTCGCACATCACGGCGTCGTACATGGAAACGCTGACGGACTGGCTCGACAGCCAGCTCCCGCGGGTGACGTGAGGGGTTCCGCGAAAGGCACAGTCGTTGCAGGCTGAAGGCATGACCGATCAGCGAGTCAGGGACACAGCCGGGGACGAGGCACTGCTCACCGCGCTCCGCACGGGCCTGCCCGCCGCGGCCGTGCTGACGGACCCGGACGTCACCGCGGCGTACGCGGGCGACATGGCCGGATTCTGCCCCTCGGGCACGCCCGCGGCGGTGGTGCTGCCGCAGACGGTCGGCCAGGTGCAGCACGTGATGCGTACGGCGACGGAGCTGCGCGTCCCCGTCGTCCCGCAGGGCGCCCGCACCGGCCTGTCCGGGGCGGCGAACGCGGACGACGGGGCGATCGTGCTGTCGTTCGTGAAGATGGACCGCATCCTGGAGATCGACCCGGTCAACCGGATCGCCGTCGTCGAACCCGGCGTCGTCAACGCCACCCTCTCCCGCGCGGTCGCCGCCGAGGGCCTGTTCTACCCGCCGGACCCGTCGAGCTGGGAGACGTGCACGATCGGCGGCAACATCGGCACGGGCTCGGGCGGGCTGTGCTGCGTGAAGTACGGCGTCACCGCCGAGTACGTCCTCGGCCTCGACGTCGTCCTCCCCGACGGCCGCCTGCTCACCACCGGCCGCCGCACGGCCAAGGGCGTCGCGGGCTACGACCTGACCCGGCTCTTCGTCGGCTCCGAGGGCAGCCTCGGCGCGGTGGTCGGCGCCACGCTGGCCCTCAAACCGGCGCCGGGGCCGCAGTTGGCGCTGGCGGCGGAGTTCCCGTCGGCGGCGGCGGCGTGCGACGCGATCTGCCGGATCATGGCGGGCGGACACGTGCCGTCGCTGCTGGAGCTGATGGACCGTACGACCGTACGGGCCGTCAACACCCTGACGAAGATGGGCCTCCCGGAGACCACGGAGGCCCTCCTCGTCGCCGCCTTCGACACCCCCGACCCGGCCGCGGACCTCGCGGCCCTGGGCGCCCGGTGCACGGCGGCGGGCGCCACGGAGGTCGTCCCGGCCGCGGACACCGCGGAGTCGGAGCTGCTGCTCGCCGCCCGCCGCGCGGCGCTCCCGGCGCTGGAGGCCGTCAGCGGTACCACGATGATCGACGACGTCTGCGTCCCCCGCAGCGCCCTCGGCGCCTTCCTCGACGGCGTCGCCGGGATCGCCGCGACGTACGACCTGACCATCGGCACCTGCGTCCACGCGGGCGACGGCAACACGCACCCCAACGTCTGCTTCGACCCGCGGGACGCGGACGAGGCGGCGCGGGCACGGAAGTCGTTCGACGACATCATGGCCCTGGGCCTGGAACTGGGCGGCACGATCACGGGCGAGCACGGGGTGGGGCTGCTGAAGAAGGAGTGGCTGGCGAAGGAGCTGGGCCCGGTGGGTCTGGAACTGCAGCGGCAGATCAAGGGGGTCTTCGACCCGCTGGGCATCATGAACCCGGGCAAGCTGTTCTGACGGAGGGTGCCGGGGCCGCCGTCCGGCGCGGGCACCCGCCGCCGGCGGCGGCGACACGGCGAGGCGACCGCCCGGCGGACTACCGGAAGCCCTGGCGGCGGACCTCGGCCCAGACCGTCTTGACGGCGGCGTGGGGCTGGTAGCAGCCCCATCGCTCGGCGAAGGCGGCGACGAGGACGAGCCCGCGGCCATGGTCGCCCTCGGGGTGAACGGACGTGGGGGTGCGGGGCGGAACGGCGGTCGGCACCGGGCGTTCGGGGCGCGCGTCGGAGACCTCGACCCGCACGACGTGCTCCTTCAGATGCAGCCGCAGCCGGAAGTACCGCCCCCGAAGCCGCCCGTGCACGGCCGCGTTGGCGGCCAGCTCGGCGGTCACGACGGCGACGGCCTCGGCGGTGGGAGCGTCCCGGGGAATGCCCCACGCGCCGAGCTGATGCACGGCGAGAAGCCGTGCGCGCCGGGCCCCGCGGGGGGTGGGGCTGAAGAGAGCGGAGAGGGTGGGGGCGGCGGTCGGTGCGTGCATGGACCCACGGTGCCGGGGGTGAAGAAGGGGCGGCAGGGTCGCCGGACTGCTGTGGCGTTCTGTACGAGAAGGGCGGCTGCTTTGTACGAGCCGATCACCGAAACCCCCGAACGGACGGGTCGTTGTACCCGGATAGCACGCGCGTACGACGAGACAGGGGCGTGGGGCACATGGGGAACAACCGCCGCCGGGGAAAGCGCATCAACGACGACGACAGGCCGGGAAGCTGGGTCGCGTACGGCAGGCTGCTGAAGTTCTTCCGCACGAAGGCGGGGCTGACGCAGGACGAGTTGGCCGAACGGATGGGGTATTCGGTCGACCATTGCGCGTCGGTGGAGCAGGGGAGGCGCCCGGCGAAGGCGGAGTTCACGGCGCGCGCGGAGGATGCGGTGGGGGCGGGGGGTGTGTTGCAGGAGTTGCAGGAGGAGGTGGACAGGGCCCAGTTGCCGGCGTTCTTCCGGGATTTCGCGACACTGGAGGCGGATGCGGTGAGTAGGCTCTCGTACGACCCGATGCTGATCCCGGGGCTGCTGCAGACGCAGGAGTATGCGCGGGCGTTGATCAGCGTCAACCGCCCACCTCTCGACAACGAGACCATCGACCAGCACGTGACGGCACGCCTGGCCCGGCAGGCGCTTCTGACGCGTCAGAAGCCACCCGTGGCGTTCATCTTCATCATCGAAGAGGCCACACTGCACCGCAAGATCGGTGGTCGCGATGTGCTCCAGCGACAACTGCGCAAGCTGGCGGAGAACGCAAAACTGCGCAACGTCGCAATCCAGATCCTCCCCACGGCAGCAGCCGCACACTGCGGACTGGACGGGTATATGGTGCTGTTAGAAGGGGCCGATCGGAAACAGATCGTCTGTCTGGAGTCGCAAGGCAGGATGATTGCGACCAGCAGCGGGGACGCGGTCAGCGACTACCGGCACCGGTACGACTCGCTGCTCACCCAGGCCCTTGACACCGAGCGATCCGTCCGTCTCATCGAACAGGTGGCCAGCAACCTATGAGCATCCAGCAGCCCGACGACCTGGGCCCGGAGCTTCCCTGGATCAAGTCGAGTTACAGCGGCGTGCAGGGCGGCGACTGCGTCGAAGTGGCCCGCACCCCGCACACCGTCCACGTACGCGACTCGAAGGACCCCGAGGGCCCCATACTCCGCTTCACCCCCGACGCCTGGGCCACGTTCGTGGCGTACGCCCATTCGCTCTGAGAGGGCGGTTCGTGACTCTTTGATGGGTTATCGCGTCACCTGTTGGTGTGGGTACGGGGCGGAGTCTGCCGGTCCATAGCCGCTCGTCTGCTGGTGTGATGGTGTGAGTGAACGCAAGCTGTACCCCAGCGACTTATCCGACTAGCAGTGGGCTCTGATCGAGCCGGTGATCACCGCGTGGAAGGACCGGCACCGCTCGGTCAGCGGTCACCAGGGCGCCTACGCGATGCGGGAGATCGTGAACTCGATCCTCTACCAGGGCCGGACCGGCTGTCAGTGGGCCTACCTCCCGCATGATCTGCCGCCGAAGAGCGCGACGTACTACTACTTCGCCGCCTGGCGCGACGAC
>NZ_AXVU01000047.1:0-43466 GCF_000482585.1 Streptomyces sp. CNQ329
GATGACCACCAGGTGGTCGGCGGTGTCCTCCAGCTCGCTCATCAGATGGCTGGAGACGAGCACCGCCCGTCCCTCCGCCGCCAGCCGGCGCAGGAAGCCGCGTATCCAGCGGATGCCCTCCGGGTCCAGGCCGTTGACCGGCTCGTCGAAGAGCAGCACCGGCGGATCCCCGAGGAGCGCGGCGGCGATGCCGAGGCGCTGGCCCACCCCCAGCGAATAGCCGCCGGCCCGCCGGCGGCCCCCCGCGGCGAGACCCACCTGCTCCAGTACCTCGTCGACGCGGCGCGGCGGCAGCCCGTGCGAGTGCGCCAGCCACAGCAGGTGGTCGCGCCCGCGGCGGCTGGGGTGCACGGCCGCCGCGTCGAGCGCGGCGCCGACGTGCTGCAGCGGGCGGCGCAGCGCCGCGTACGGCCGGCCGCCGATCAGCGCGCCGCCCGCGTCGGGCGCGTCGAGGCCCAGGACGATGCGCATGGTGGTGGACTTCCCGGCCCCGTTGGGGCCGACGAACCCGGTGACCTGACCGGGGACGACCGTGAACGACAGACCGTCCACGGCGGCGACGGGCCCGAACCGCTTGCGCAGCTTGCGGACCTCGATGGTTGCTTCTGACGCTGCCATGACGAGGAGGCTACGAAGCGGGCGGCGGGCGGGTCGTCACGCAGGGGAGGAGTCTTGCGGGCGGCGGAGTAGCTCGTGTGGGGGAGGCACTTGTCCAGGGCGGGAGGGACTCCGGGAGCGGGAGACGCGGGGACAATGGCGGGGTGACGGGAGCACGGGGGGAACGGACGGGGCGTGCGGACGTGACGCCGCTGCGCCGCCGCGCCGCCCTCCTCGCCTCCCTCTCTTCCCCCGACGCACCCGTCGCCGCCGCCGCGCTGCTCGCGCTCCTCGCCGCCGTCGACACCGTCCTGCGCGCCGGCGCCGGCGACCGCCTCACCGCCGCCCTGTTCCTCGCCTTCGGCGCCACCGCGCCCGTCGCGCTCCTGCGCACCCACCCCGCCCCCGCCGCCGTCCTCACCACCGCCGCGAACACCCCGCTCCTCGCCCTCCTCGGCGCCCCGGTCGCCGCCGGCACCGCCGCCCAGGCCGTCCTCCTGCACCGCCTCGCCCGCCACGGCAGCCGCCGGGGCCGCACCCTGGCCGTCCTGCTCGTGCTGCCACTCGCCGGGTACGCCGTCGGCGACCCCGGCACCGCCGCCGGCGGCCGGCTCGACGCCCCCGGCCGGCTGCTCGCCGTCGCCGCCGCCGTCCTCGTCGCCGCCGCCACCGGCACCGCACTCGCCCGCCGCGCCCGCAGCACCGCCGCCGCCCACAGCGCCACCGAACGCGCCATCGCGCACACCCTCTACGAACACGCCGCCCGCGGCGAACGCGCCCGGATCGCGCGCGAACTCCACGACGTCGTCGCCCACCACATCTCGATGATCTCCGTCCAGGCGGAAACCGCCCGCCTCACCACCCCCGGCCTCCCCGACGAAGGCGCCCGCCGGCTCCGCGACATCGGGGACACCGCCCGTACCGCCCTCACCGAGATGCGCCGGCTGCTCGGCGTCCTGCGCGAGGACGCCGGCGCCACCCCCGCGGAACGCCGCCCCGCCCCCAGCCTCGCCCAGCTCAACGAACTCCTCGACGGCGCCCGCGACACCGCCGGCGGCACCGTACGCCTCATCGTCAGCGGCTCCGTGCGCCCCCTGGACACCGGCATCGAACTCACCGCGTACCGCATCGTGCAGGAAGCCCTCACCAACGCCCGCCGGCACGCCCCCGGCTCCGCCGTCGACGTCGAACTCCACTACGCCGACGCCGCCCTGCGCCTGCGCGTCCGCGACAACGGCCCCGGCCCCGGCCCCGGGCCCGGGCCCGCAGCAGGCGGGCACGGACTGCTCGGCATGCGCGAACGCGCCGCGGCCGTCGGCGGCACGCTGCGCAGCGGCCCCGCCGCGGGCGGCGGCTTCCTGCTCGAAGCGACGCTGCCGGCACGCACCGGTGCCGGTGGAGAGGAGACCGCGGCATGACCGACCCCGCCTCCCCCGCCGGCACCGCCGGCACCGTGCGTGTCGTCGTCGCCGACGACCACGAGGTCGTACGCGCCGGCTTCGCCGGACTCCTCGCCACCCAGCCGGACATCGACGTCGTCGGCACCGCGCACGACGGCGCCGACGCCGTCCGCGTCTGCCGCGCCCGGCGGCCCGACGTCGTCCTCATGGACGTGCGCATGCCCGGCGTCGACGGCATCGAGGCCACCGCCCGCCTGACCGCCGACCCGCCGCACCCCCGGGTGCTGATCCTCACCACCTTCGACCTCGACGAGTACGTCTACGACGCCCTCGCCGCCGGAGCCAGCGGCTTCCTGCTCAAGGACGTCACCGCCGAGCGGCTCTTCGACGCGGTGCGCGTCGTCGCGGCCGGTGAGGCGCTGCTCGCGCCGGCGGTCACGCGGCGGCTCATCGCCGAGTTCGCGCGGCTGCGCGCGTCGCGGCCGGAGCGGAGCGACGCCGCCGCGGCCCTGGCGGCGCTGACGCCGCGCGAGACGGAGGTGCTGCGGCTGCTCGCCGAGGGTTTGTCCAACCCCGAGCTGGCCGCGCGCCTCCACGTCGGCGAGGAGACCGTGAAGACGCACGTCAGCCGGCTGCTGGCCAAGCTGGGTCTGCGGGACCGTACGCAGGCCGTGGTCATGGCGTACGAAACGGGCCTCGTCGTCCCGGGCACCCGCTGACGCCCCGGCGCCCGTCCCGTACCGCGGGCGCTCGGTTAGCCTCGTGACCATGCCCGCAGCCATCGAACTCGTGATATTCGACTGCGACGGAGTCCTCGTCGACTCCGAGCGCATCGCCGCCGCCGCGCAGGTCACCGTCGGGGCGGAACTCGGCTGGCCGCTCACCGAAGCCGACGCCGTCGAGCTGTTCATGGGCAAGTCCCAGGCATCCGTCGGCGCCATGGTCGTCGAACGCCTGGGCCCAGGCGCGGACGAGACCTGGCGCACCCGCTACTACGAGGAGTTCTTCGCCGGCCTCGACCGCCTCGAAGCCGTACCCGGCGTCGTCGACGCGCTCGACGCCATCGCCGCCGCGGGGCTGCCCACCTGCGTCGCCTCCAGCGGCGACCACGAACGGATGCGCCGCACCCTCGGCCGGACCGGGCTGTACGACCGCTTCTGCGGACGCATCTACTCCGCCGCCGACGTCGGCGGGCGCGGCAAGCCCGCACCCGACCTCTTCCTGCACGCGGCCCGCCGGATGGGCTACGCCCCGCAGGCGTGCGCGGTGATCGAGGACAGCCGCTACGGGGTGCAGGCGGCGCGCGCCGCGGGCATGCGCGGGTACGGCTTCACCGGCGGGCTGTCACCGGCCGACTGGCTGGCCGGGCAGGGCACCGTGCTCTTCGACGACATGCGCAAGCTGCCGGCCCTGCTGGAAGCGGCCGGAACCGCGGACTGACGGCGGCCCCGGGGCTGACGGCGCCGGGGATCGCCCGTACAGGCGGGAGACGCCGCTACGCCTTGTCGCCCTCGACCCACTCGGCCGCCAGCACCGACCACACCTCGGTGTCCTGCCGCACCCCGCGGTACGGATACCGCGAGCGCAGCACCCCGTCGCGCCGCATGCCGAGGCGCTGGGCGACGCGGATGCTCGGAGTGTTCTCCGCGGACACCAGCCACTCCACGCGCTCCATGCCGCGCTCACGCACCGCCCAGTCGATGATCACGCGCACCGCCCGCGTGACCAGCCCCCGTCCGGCCGCCGCGGGCTCCAGCCAGCAGCCGGCCTCGCAGGTGCGCTGCTCCGCGTCGAAGACGCGGAAGAGGACGCCGCCGACGAGGAGTCCGTCGAGCCAGATGCCGTAGAGGCGGCCGGAGTCGGAGGCGGTCTTGTCCGCGTAGGACTGGAGCCAGGCGCGGGCGGAGCCGAGGTCGGCGGCGGCGTCGGGGAGGCCCACGTAACGGCCTATGAACGCGCGGCCGCGGTCCATGTGGGCGAGGAACTCCTCGGCCTGCCACGGCTCCAGCGGCCGCAGCTCGGCACCGTCGTCGCCCAGGGATATCGCGAACATCGGGTCCTCCAGTGGCTGTGCTCGACACCGTGATCCTCGCACGGCCCACCGACAGCCCCGCAGGTCACCCGCCCGCGACGGGCGCCTCCGGCGCCCGCGCGGCTTTCACCTGCGCCGCCTGCGCGGCCTGCGCGGCCTGCGCCAGGGCGGCGACACACGCCCGTACGGCCGGGCTCTCGCCCCGGGACCGCCACGCTGCCTGGACCGTGCGCCGCACCGCGGGGCGCACCGGCACGAACCGCACCCCCGGCGGGCACGGCCGCTGCGCCATCTCCGGCACGAGCGACACGCACAACCCGCCGCGCACGAGCGCGAGCTGCGTGGCGTACTCCGTCACCAGATACCGCACCTCCGGCTCCAGCCCCACCTCGCGCAGCGCCTGCGTCAGCCCCTCGTACGGTTCGGTGCCGACCGGACAGCTCGCCCACACCGCCGCCCCGAACCCGCCGGCGAGACCGCCCAGCTCGGCGAGGCCGACGCGCTCGCGGCCGGCCAGCGGGTGCGCGTCGGCCACCGCAAGCTGCACGTCCTCGACGACCAGCGTCCGCACCGCCAGCCCTTGCGGCAGCCGGATGGGCCGGCTGCTCCAGCTCTCGATGAGCAGCAGATCCAGCTCCCCGCCGACCAGTCCGGGCACCAGCTCGACGACCTCGCCGTCGACGACGGTGGGGGCCAGCCGCGGATGTGAGGCGGTCAGGGCGGTCAGCACCTCGGGCAGCAGCGCACGCAGCGAACTGCCGACCCCGCCCAGACGCAGCGGGCCGAGGATTTCGTCCTGCAGGTCGGCCAGATCCGCCTCCGCCTCGGCGACCTGCGCACACACCCGGGCCGCGTGGGCGGCGAGCACCGTGCCGGCGTGGGTGAGCCGCACGCTGCGCCCGTACGGCTCCAGCAGCCGGTGCCCCGACTCGCGCTCCAGCTTGGCGAGCTGCTGCGAGACGCCGGAGGCGGTGACGTGCAGCGACTCGGCGGCACGGGCGATGGTGCCGTGGACGGCGACGGCGTCGAGGGCGCGGAGGCGCTCCAGGCTGAACACGAAGCGATGCTAACGCTTTCGGCTAACGAATCATCGCTTTTTCTTGGGGGACGGGGCAGGCAGAGTGAGGGGCATGCGAGGCGACGGGGAAGGCCGGGGCGACCAGGGCGGCATACCGACCCGGAGCCATCCGCCCCTGCCCACCGGCTCCCCCGCCCCGGTCGTACGGCCCGGCCCCGGCGACCCGGCCGCCCCGGCACGCGGCCGGGGGCCCCTGACCCGGCTGGCCACCCCGGTCACGATGGTCATCGGCGGCTCGGCGTGCATCTCGCTGTCGGCGATGTTCGTGAAGCTCTCCGACGTGAACGCCGGCACCGCCGCCTTTCTGCGCTGTGTCCTCGCGCTGCTGCTGCTCGCCCCCCTGGCGGCCGTCGAGCTCCGCCGCCTGGGCCCGCGCGCACGGCGCCTCGTGCTCACGGATCTGGCAGCCGGGCTGCTGCTCGGCGTCGACTTCGTCTTCTGGGCGGGCAGCATCAGGGACGTCGGCGCCTCCATCGCGACCGTGCTGCTCAACGTCCAGGTGATCGTCTTCCCGCTGCTGGCCCGCCTGCTGACCCGCACACCGCTGCCGCGCGGCTTCTGGCTCACCGCCCCGGTGCTGCTCGCCGGGGTGGCGCTCGCCGGCGGCGCGATCGGCGACCCGGAACCGGGCTCCAGCCCCGTCACCGGCATCCTCTACGGCACCGCCGCCGGCGTCGCCTTCGCCGGCTACCTCTTCCTCACCCGCCTCGGCGGCGCCCACCCCCGCTCCCGCTCCCGCGGACACATCGCCGTACCGGTGTGCACCGCGACGTTCTCCGCGGGCATCGCCTCGGGCATCCTCGGGGCGCTGTGGACCGGTATCGATCCGGCGCCCGAACCCGCCGCCCTCGCCTGGCTGGCCGCGATGGCCGCGCTCGGCCAGGTCCTCGCGCTGCTCCTCATCACCCCCGCTCTCCCCCGCCTCGCCCCGGCCACCGGGGCGGCGCTGCTCCTGCTCCAGCCGGTGCTCGCCATCGCCACCGCCGTCGTGTTCATCGGCGAGCGGCCCACGGCGACCCAGTACGCCGGCTGCGTGCTGGTGATCGCCACCGTCTGGTACGCCACCCGCGCCGGCGGCGGGCGCGGCGCGGAAACTCCCGCGCTCCGCACCGCGGGCCGCGGCTAGGCTGCGCCGCATGCCGCCGTATGACGACGCCCTGCTCCCCGCCACCGCCCGCGCCCTGCGCCACCGGCTCGCCGTCGCGCAGAGCGAGGGCCGGACGCCCTCACTCGTCGCGGCCGTCGTACGCGACGGGGAGACCGTCTGGTCCGGAGCCCGCTCCATGGCCGACGGCCACGAGCCGACCACCGACGTCCAGTACCGCATCGGCTCGATCACCAAGACGTTCGTCGCCGTGCTGGTCCTGCGGCTGCGCGACGAGGGCCTTGTCGACCTCGCCGATCCGCTGGAGAAGCACGTCCCCGGCACTCAGGCTCCCGCGGTGACCATCGCCCAGCTCCTTTCGCACAGTTCCGGTATCGGCTCCGAGCCCCGCGGCCCCTGGTGGGAGCGGACCCCGGGCACGCTGCGCCCCGGGCTCGGTGAACTCTTCGACGGCGACCCCTCCCGCCATCCGCCGGGCCGGCGGTACCACTACTCCAACCCCGGGTTCGCCTACCTCGGCGCGCTCGTCGAGGCCCTGCGCGGCGCGCCGTGGGGCGACGTGCTGCGACGCGAGGTGCTGGAGCCGCTGGGCCTGCGGCGTACGACGCTGCTGCCCGAGGCACCGCACGCCGGCGGCTTCGCGGTCCATCCGTGGGCGGACGTCATGCAGCCCGAGCCGCTGCACGACACCGGCCTGATGGGCCCCGCGGGCCAGTTGTGGTCCACGGCCGGTGACCTGGCCCGGTTCGCGGCCTTCCTCGTGCGCGGCGACGACCGGGTGCTCTCCGCCGGGACGCTGGCGGAGATGCGTACCCCCGCCGTGGCTCCCGAAGGCGCGTCGTGGGACAGCGCGTACGGGCTGGGAGTCCAGCTCATCCGCCACGACGGCACGCTGCTCACCGGCCACACCGGCTCCATGCCCGGGTTTCTCGCCTGCCTCCTTTCCGACGTCGACGAGGGCGTGAGCGCGGTCGTCCTCACGAACGTCACTTCCGGTGTGTCCGTCTCCGGTCTGGCCGCCGATCTGATCGGCACCGTGCTGCGCCACGAGCCGCGTGTTCCCGAGCCGTGGCGTCCGCTGCCCGCGGACGCGGTGGATCCGGAGCTGCTCGCCCTCACGGGCCCGTGGTACTGGGGCGCGAACCCCCACGTGCTGCGGTTGAAGGAGGACCGGTGGCTGGACTTGAGTCCGCTGAGCGGCGCGGGCTACGCCTCGCGCCTCCGCCCGGAGGCGGACGGGACGTGGACCGCGGTCGACGGCTACTGCGCGGGTGAGACGCTGCGGGTGGAGCTGTCGGCGGACGGCGAGGTCTCGCACCTCGACCTGGGCACCTTCGTCTTCACCCGCGAGCCGTACGACCCGGACGCCCCCGTCCCCGGCGGCGCCCGCGGCTGGACGTAGTCCGCCGCGTCACGGCCGGGAGGACGGAGGAGATCCCGGCCGGCGGACGTCCGCCGGCCGGCAGGACCGGCGTCGAGGACCGCTGACGTCGTGCACGACGACGGGCCCCGGCATCCGGCCCGGGGATCCGGCCACGCCGCCGGCCCAGGCCGAGCCACCGGATCACAGCACGGCTGCGCCGCAGCCCTCTACGCCACCAGCTCCTTCTCCAGCGGCGTGCGGAACCGCGGCGTTATCCGGGCGTCACCGATCCACGCCGCCACCCGTTCGGCCTCCGCGGCCACCGCGCGCTCCGCATCGCCGCCCACGTCCGTGAGCATCCGCCACACCACCTCTCCGTCCGGTCGTTGCGCCCAGGCGCCGACGACCTCGCCGTTCCACCAGACCGTCGGCCCCACGTTGCCGCTGCCGTCGAACAGCGCCTTGCGGTAGCCGGCGTCGAGATACCAGCCGCGTTCCTTCCAGCCCATCGGCGTCGGGTCGAGCGCCGGCAGCAGCGCCGCCCACGGCTCCGGCGTCGTGACCGGCCCGGTGTCGCCCGGCAGCACATACCCCGTGCCCTCGTGCAGCTCCACCGCCACGGCGCCGGTCGTGGCCAGGGCCTTGCGCGCGGCGGTCTTCGTCCAACCGGTCCACCACACGAGGTCCGCTTCGGTGGCCGGGCCGTACGCGTGCAGCCAGCGCCTGGTCAGCTCCGCCTGCGCCGCGGCGACCTCCATGCCGCCGAAGTCCTCGCCGGGCGCCCACCGGAACTGGCTCGACGTCCATGACCCGCGGGGGTGCCCGCGCCGTATGTGCCCGTCGCAGGCGAGCATCCGCAGCACGCGCGTGGCCACGCCCTGCTGCGTCTCCTGGCGGGAGCCCGGGAAGACCGTGATCTTCGTGCGCAGCAGCGGCTCGGCGGCCGATATCTCGCTGCCCGTCGCCTCGCCCTTGTCCTTGAGCACCGTCAGCGCCGCGGCCTCGGCGCGCCGCAGCCATGCCTCGTCCAGCCCGTTCCCCCCGAGGTGTTTCAGGAAGGTGGCGCGCTCGCGCGCTGCGATCGCGCGTGCCGCCGCGGCGTCCACGGCGGGCGCCAGCTCACGGCTGACCGCGAAGAGCGTGCGCCGCATGGACAGCAGCTTCACCAGCGACACGTCCTCGTAGAGCGCGCGCTCGACCGGCGTGACGCCCGGCTCCCGCATGCGCGCGCATGCGGAGAGGAAGACGGTCGCCGCGTCGGTCGCGTGCAGCGCGACGACCGCGTCCGCGGCACCGGCGGGCGTGGCCACGCGGGCGGTCGGCGCGAGGGCGTGCCGCACGCCGATCCGGGCTCGCCGCTGCTCTGTCGTGATCTGCATAGTGGCAGTATGCCGAAGCCCGCACCGGCCCGCTCGGGCCTGTGGATAACTTCGGATCATGCTCGTCAAAGGCGTCCTGAGCAGGGGATACTTCACGCTGGGGAAGAGCCGTCGGCCGGATGGGTACGACCTGCACCCAGCTCTACAGCATCCGCTTGAACCCCACGTGCGACGCCGCGAACCCCAGCCGCTCGTAGAAGCGGTGCGCGTCCGTGCGCGTCGCGTCCGACGTGAGCTGCACGACCGCGCATCCCTGCCGCCGCGCCTCCTCGACGGCCCACTCGAAGAGCCGGGTCCCGAGCCCGCTCCCGCGCTCGTCACGGTGCACGCGCACCGCCTCGATGAGCGCGCGGGTCGCGCCCCGCCGCGACAGCCCGGGGATCAGGGTGAGCTGGAGCGTACCCACGACGTGGCCGTCGCGTTCGGCGACCGCGAGCCATTGGCCGGGGTCGGCGTCGATCCGCGCGAAGGCGTGCTCGTAAGGGGCGATGTCGTCGGGGGTCTCACGGGCGGCGCCCAAGGGGTCGTCGGCGAGCATCGCCACGAGGGCGGGGACGTCGGCGGCCGTTGCGCGCCGGATTTCCAGGTCGCTCATGCCCCCGACCCTACGCGCGCCGCGGGGCGCGCCCTCAGTCCGTATGCGCCCCGTCGGACGTCGCGCGCCCCGCCGCTTCTCGTACGCGCTCCTACGTGGCGTAGGCCGACGGGGTCTCCAGCGTCTCCACCGCCGCCACCAGCGGCGCCAGCTCCGGCCGCTTCGCGGCCTCGTCCAGCGCGGCGCGCAGGGCGATCTCGTAGCCGGGCCTGGCCTCGGCGAGGAGGCGGCGGCCGGCGGGGGTGACCTCGGTGTAGATGCCGCGGCGGTCGTCCGGGCAGAGGTAGCGGCTGAGCAGGCCGCGTTCTTCGAGGCGGGTCACCAGGCGGGTGGTGGCGCTCTGGCTGAGGACGACGGTGTCGGCGAGCTGGTTCATGCGCAGGTGGAAGTCGTTCTGGCGGCTGAGGGCGTCCAGTACCGAGTACTCGCGGGCGCTCAGCCGGTGTGCGCGCTGGAGCGTGCGCTCCACGTGGGTCTCGATGCGGGCGTGCAGGGATGCCAGGGCCGACCAGCCCCGGGCCAGTTCGTCGAGTTGCTCGGCTGTGGCCGCCATGAGACCTCCGCGTCCCGTGAGTGCGTTCGCCGTCCTGACTCCGAGTTTACTCCACGATTGCAAAAGCCCGCGTTTGCAAGGACCAGCGTGCGCAATTATTGTGGGCGCTTGGCAATGACAGCCCCCCGCACCCATCGCAGGAGTCCCCGCATGCCTCTCGCGCTGCTCGCGCTGGCCATCGGCGCCTTCGGGATCGGCACCACGGAGTTCGTCGTCATGGGCCTGCTCCCGGAAGTGGCCGACGAGTTCTCCGTCTCCGTCCCCACCGCCGGCTGGCTCACCACCGGCTACGCCCTCGGCGTCTTCGGCGGCGCCCCCCTCCTCACCGCGCTCGGCACCCGCGTCCCGCGCAAGCGGATGCTGACGGGCCTCATGGGCCTGTTCATCGCGGGCAACGCCATCTCCGCGCTCGCACCGGGCTTCGGCATCCTGCTCGCCGGCCGCATCATCGCCTCACTCGCGCACGGCGCGTTCTTCGGGATCGGCGCGGTCGTCGCCGCCGGGCTCGTCGCCCCGGGCAAGCGGGCCGGGGCCATCGCGCTGATGTTCACGGGGCTGACCGTGGCCAACGTCGTCGGCGTCCCCGGCGGCACGCTCCTCGGGCAGACCGTCGGCTGGCGTGCGACGTTCCTCGCGGTCGCGGCGATCGGAGTCGTCGGGCTGGCCGGCGTGGCCAGGCTCGTACCGGACCTGCCGCGGGCGCCGGAGCACGCACCCTCCCCCGGCAGCGCGGGCCTCCGGCGCGAACTGGCCGCATTCCTCAACGTCCAGGTGCTGCTGGCCATGGGCATGACCATCCTCGGCTTCGGCGGCGTCTTCGCCGCCCTCACCTACATCGCGCCGATGACGACCGAGGTCTCCGGCTACGCCGACAGCTCCGTCACCTGGCTCCTCGCCCTCTTCGGCGTCGGCATGGTCGGCGGCAACCTGATCGGCGGGCGGTTCGCCGACCGCGCCCTCATGCCGATGCTGTACGCCGCCCTCAGCGCGCTGACCGCGACCCTGGCGCTGTTCACGCTCACCGCGCACTCCAAGCCGGCCGCGGCCGTGAGTATCTTCCTTATCGGATTCTTCGGCTTCGCGACCGTACCGCCGCTGCAGAAGCGGGTGCTGGACCAGGCCGCCGCCGCGCCCACCCTCGCCTCCGCCGTCAACGTCGGCGCGTTCAACCTCGGCAACGCCCTCGCCGCCTGGCTCGGCGGCCTGGTGATCTCGGCCGGTCTCGGCTACACCGCCCCCAACTGGGTCGGCGCCACGCTCGCCGGCTCCGGTCTGGTCCTCGCTCTCCTCGCCGCGAGCCTGGAGCGCCGCACGGCGGCCGGGGGCGGCGGAGTCACGGACGGTACGGGTGGCGGGCAGCGCCGTACGGAACGGAGCCGGCGACCCTCCCGCCCGGACCGGCCGGTCCGGGCGCGCCGCCTCCGGCGCACCGGCGACCTCTACTCCGCCCACGGCAGAGGGTGCCGCGTGCCGTCCTCGGTGACGGCGCCGCCCCCGGCCTCCATCGCCACCACGGCCTCGACGGCACCGGCGCCCTCCGCCGCGCCGAGCCGCCGCAGCACGTCGGGCGGGAGCAGGACCGCCTCCCCGGCGGCGGCGGTCTCGGTGCGGCCGTCGCAGGTCACGGCCAGGGAGCCGGCGACGACCATCCAGACCTGCTCGCGGTCGATGGCGTGCACGGGCCCGGAACGGCCGGCCTCGATACGCACCCGCCAGGTGCTGAGCGCGGTGCTGCCCCGGGAGGGAGTGGCGAGGGACGCCATCTCGGCGTTCGGGGTGGTGACGGTGCGGTCGGGGGTGGGGCTGATGACCTCGCCGGCGACGAACTCCCGCCGCTGCGCCCCGTCTGGTGACCCGGCGCCCCTGACCGACCGCCCCGTCCCCACCCCCGCGGGCCGGGCGGAAGCGGCAGGCGCAACCCGAACGGGACGCGACCGGCGCCCGTTGGCAGGCCGCAGTTCAGCGCCGCTGCACCGCCTCCACCAGCCGCTCCATCACCTCCCCGTCACCCTCGACCGTCAGCTCGCCCGCCTCGACCACCTCGGACAGCGGGCGCTCGTGGGACAGCACCGACTGCAGCGTGTCGTGGTCCGTCGTCACCGCGACGTCCGGGGACGCCGGCTCCTCACCGCGCCGCACCGCGGTCAACTCGCCCTCGTCGACCTCCAGCCGGTACACCTCGCGCTCAAGCTGTATGCGGTAGCTCGCCGACCACGCCGCGTGCGGCTGCGGCTGGAAATAGGCGCGCAGCCCAAGCAGAACGGTGTCGGAGGTCAGCTCCCCCTCCAGGGGTATCACCGGCGAACGCAGCCCCCACCTGCGCAGAGCCGCGAAGACCGGCTCCAGCTCGCTGCCCCACTCCGTCAGCTCGTACACCTTCGCCGAGGCGGGCGGCGGCAGCGCGCGGCGGGCGAGCACGCCGAACCGCTCCAGGTCACGCAGGCGCTGGGACAGCACGCTGGGCCCGATGCCGGGGAGCGCGGCCTGCAGGTCCGCGTAGCGACGGGGGCCCAGCCGCAGCTCGCGCACGACGAGCAGGGCCCAGCGTTCCCCGATCATGTCGAGCGCGTGGGCGATCGGGCACGCCTGCCCGTAGGTCCGCCTCTCGTCGCCGCTGCCTCTCGCCATCGCCGCTCTCCTCCCGCGCCCCTGAATTCACTACGAAAAATGTAGCAGAAACTTTGAGAAATGTAGTAGCCTCCTGGAAAACGAGGTGAGGGAGGCAGGTCATGAACGGCACGGCGGAAGCCCGGCCCACGGCTGAGCGGTTGGTGCGGGTCAGGGATGTCGACATCTGTACGCAGACGTTCGGCGCGGCGACGGATCCGCCGATCCTGCTGATCGGGGGCGCGGAAGCGACGATGGACTGGTGGGAGGACGGCTTCTGCTCACGCCTGGCGGCGGCGGGACGGTATGTCATCCGCTTCGATACGCGCGACACGGGTCGCTCCACCACGTTCCCGGTCGGGTCGCCGCCGTACAGCGGCGAGGACCTGGTCGCCGACGTGGTCGGACTGCTCGACGCACTCGGCCTGGACTCCGCGCACCTCGTGGGCGTCTCGATGGGCGGCGGAATGGCGCAGCTCATCGCGGCGCGGCATCCCGGCCGGGTCGCCTCGCTGACGTTGATCGCCACCACTCCCGCGACGCCGGGCGGGCCCGACCGCCCCGAGTTGCCGCCGATGAGCGAGGAGCTGGCGCGCAAGTTCGCGGAGCCGCAGCCGGGGCCGGACTGGTCGGACCGGGAGGCGGTCGTCTCCTACTTCCTCGCCGGTGAGCGCACCTTCGCCGGGACCATCCCCGTCGCCGAGCAGCGCGTACGCCGCATCGCCGGCCGGGCCTTCGACCGCAGCCCCGTCCCCGAGGCGGCCGCCAACCACTGGCTGCTCGACGACGGCAAGGAGCCGGCCTCGGAGTCACTCGGCGACATCACCGCGCCGACCCTCGTGCTCCACGGCACGCACGACCCGCTGTTCCCCTACGCCCACGGTGAGGCGCTGGCCCGCGAGATCCCGGGGGCCAAGCTCGTACCGCTGGCCGGTATGGGCCATCAGATGCCCCCGCCGGAGCTGTGGGACACGGTCATCACGGCGCTCGTCCCGCACACGCGCGCAGCCGAAGGCTGACGGCCCTCGCCCTGCCGGGGCCGGACTGGGACCGGCACCGGTGCCGGGGCCGGGGCCGGGGCCGGGGCCGGGGCGAGGGCGGGGGCCGACCGGGGTCAGAGGATGCGCGCGCCGCGGGCGGCGGTGATCCAGCCGGGGAACTGGGAGAGGAGCCGGTCGTAGAGCTGTGCATCGGGGAGTCCACCGATGTCGTCGACGGCGAAGAAACCGACGTTGTCGACGCGGCGGCCCCCGAGGCTGTCGAACCGTTCCAGGACGCCGTAGTCGGCGGCGCCCAGCCCCACGAACTGCCAGAAGATCGGCTCCTCGACCGCTTCGCGCAGCTCACGCTCGATCTCGCGGTTGCGGTAGACGCCACCGTCCGAGAAGAACAGCACGAGCGTGGGAACGGGCGCCGGGTTCTCGCGGACGTAGGCGCGGACTTCGGCGATCACCTTCTGCTCTTCATTCTGGATACCGACCGCCCGCATGTCGACCTGGCCGTTCTCCAGAGCCCTGCGCTTCTTGCGGGGGCGGAAGAGGGCGAGCTGCCCGACCCGTACGTGCAGTCGCTGCCACTCGGGGAGATCCCCGAGGAGCAGATCCGGAAGCCGGGCCGGATGGGAGGCGAACGTCCAGGCCTGCATGGCGCCGTCGTCGTCCAGCTCCGCGGCGACCGCGGCCATGCGCTCGACGACGTCGGCGACGACGCCCTGGGCGTAGAGGCGGGTCATGGAACCGGACGCGTCGAGGACGAGGATGACGCGGGCGGAGATGTCGGTGGCCCCGTGCTTGCGCAGGCTGATGGCCACCTGCTCCTTACGCAGCGACAGCCGCTTGCGCATGTCGACGGGCAGGTGCTCCTCGCCTTTGACCAGCCTCGGCCCGCCGGACGCGGCGGGTGGGGCGGCGGGTGCCGGTGCGGGAGGGGCGCCGGGCGCGGGTGGTGCGGCGGCGGGGGGAGCCGGCGGGTACGGCGCGGCGGGCGGTCCCTGCGCGGGGACGGGCGCCGGCCGGGCGGGGGCCGGAGGCGGGACCGCGTGCGGGAAGGGCGCGGCGGGCGGGGGCGCCTGCGGGGCGGAGGGCGGTGTCGCGGGGGCCGGGGCCCCCGGGCCGGTCTGGAACGGCGGGCCGGCCGGCGGCGGAGCCGCGGGTGCACCCGCGGCCGGTGCTGCCGGGGCGGAGGACGCCGAGGCGGGCGGGGAAGAGGCGGGTGGGGTGGGGGAGGGAGGGGGCGGAGGGGCTTCGTCGACCGTGATGCCGAAGTCCGTGGCCAGACCGGCGAGGCCGGAGGCGTAGCCCTGGCCCACCGCGCGGAACTTCCAGCGGCCGCCGCGCAGGTACAGTTCGCCGCCGACGAACGCCGTCTCCGTCGTCGCTTCCATGTCGAAGCGGGCCAGTTCGGCGCCCGTTCCGGCGTCCAGGAGGCGCAGCGACAGCCCCGGTACCTGGCCGAAGGTGCCGCCGTCGGCCGAGGCGCACAGGACGACCCGCTCGACGCCCGGCCCCAGGGATGTCAGCAGCACCTCGACGGAGTCGGTGTACCGGCCTCCCGCGTTCTGCTTGCCGAGGTGGGTCACGGCCTGGGAGGTGTGCTGCGGCTGGTTGTAGAAGACGAAGTCGCCGTCGTCACGGACCCGGCCGGCCGCGGTGAGCAGCAGCGCCGAGGTGTCGACGTCGGGTACACCGGGGCCCTCGGACCAGGAGAGTTCGGCCCGTACCGCAGGAGCGTCGACGGGCAGGTTGGCGCCTTTGGCGAGCGATCCGGTGGGCATGGAAGCGGCTCCTCTCCGAGGTGGTCGTACGGCGGTCGCGTCGGGGTCGCGTCGGGGTCGGGGTCGGGGTGGTGACGGGGTTGGCAGCGTCGGCGTTGCGGTGGCGTGCGACGCACCGGGGTTCCGTGGGGAACTCCCGAGGGCAGCGACGGTGTTCCGCGCCCCGTGGCCGCGATCCTGCCCTGGTCACGTACAGCGTGTCATGCCCGGGAGGTAACGGGCCGGGTGGTGGGACAGACCGAGGGGGTACGTCACTTGCCGCCGTGGGCTGACGCGGTACGGGCCGCGGCGGGCGAGGCTGCCGGTACCCGGATCGTCCGGGGCAACACCGTTGAGGAGCAGTTCTCTTGCGCTACCTACGCAGCAACCGCCTTCGCGCCGCCGCCCTCGCCGCCGCCGTACTCGCCACGGCCACCGCCGGCACCGCCGCCGCGGCCGGTGACGCCGGGAGCACCGACCGCGCCGGGAGCACCGACCGCGGGCAGCGGCCCGCCGCCTCCCTGACCGGTTCCGCGAAGCTCACCCGGTCGCTCGGCGACGACATCACGTTCACCTTCGACGCCCGCCTCGCCGCGCAGCACCACGACGATCCCCGGCAGGCCACCGGCACCTTCGGCTTCAGCCACTACCTCGACGGCGAGGGCGCCTGGGCCGAGGCCGACGTCGACTGCCTCGTCACCGGCGGCAAGGTCGCCGTCGTCTCCGGGGTCATCACCGACACCAGCCTCCCGGGCGCGAAGGGTCTGCGCGTCGGCGTCACCGTCCACGACCAGGGCCGCCACGACCGTCTCGGCTATAGCTGGGCGGGCACGGGCAGCCCGCTGGACGACAAGGATCTGGCGCCGTGCGTGAGTTCGGCACCGTTCGAGAAGGTCAAGCGCGGCACCGGCGACTTCCGCGTCCTGCCCTGGCGGCCGGAGCTCTGACCCGCCGCCCCGGCCCTCCCCCACCCGGGCCCGCCCCCTGCACCGATGCGCCCGCGGCCGGGGCCGCGGGCGCAAGTGCCGGGTCAGGCGGGCGGTGTCGCGGGCAGGGAGACGTACAGGCGGGTGCCGCCGGGGCGGTAGCCGACGCGGGTGTACGTGCCACGGGAGCCCTCGCCGGAGTACTCCAGCCACACCGAGCCGGCCCCGCGCTCGAAGAGCGCCTCCGTCAGCGCCGCGGTCACCGCCACCGCGACACCGCGGCGCCGGTGCGCGGGGCGGGTGCCCACGCCGGTGAGTTCGGCGGTGTCCTCGGCCGGCGGCGAGCACGTCGCGCCGCCGGCGCAGCCGCCGTCCCCGGCCCGGACGAACCGCACCTCGCCGCCGTCCTCCGCCAGCCGCCGCAGCCGCGCGGCGCCGTCCGCCGACGCGGCGGACGCGCCGCCGAACGCCTCGGCGAGCGCCGCGTCCAGCGCCCGGAACTCGGCGTCGGTGGCGGGGGTTTCCACCAGCGGCCCGTGCCCGCCGGGCAGGGGGTCGGTGAAGGTGCCGGGGGTGCAGACGAGGTATGCGTGCACCGCCTCCGTCCCGAATCCCGCCGCCCGCAGCGCAGCCGCCGCCCCGGGCGCGGCCCCGGGCGCGAACTCCAGCCGCGGCAGCAGCCCCCGCTCCCGGAACGCCGCGATGAGCGCGGCGACGTCGCCGTGGGTAGGGGCCGTGCCGGGCAGCGGGGTCGCGTAGTTGAGGTACGGGCTGTCGGTGCCGGGGGAGAAGCCTGCGACGAAGCCGCCGGTCTCGACGACGTCGGGGCGGCGCCGGAGGTTGGCGACGGCGAAGTTCTGGACCTGTTCGTCCATGGGAGTGACCACGGTGGTAGCGACCTCACGGGAGTCTCTGGTGTGCGAAGGCAGGGCAGAGCGCCCGCGGCACAGCGCGGGCATCGTGGGGCCGCCGTACAAGACGGTCGTGCCCGGCGGTCGAGCAGGAGGCCCCGCTACGGAAGCGGGCGGGCCGCTCGGCGCCGACGGCGGCCGCTGACGGGCGCCGGGATCAAAGGCTTCGTTCCTCACCGTGAGTACGCCGACGGTCGGCCGGCGGGTTCGTTCCGCGAGAGCGCGGGCGGCGGCCAATGTCCCACGCCCGCCGTCCCCATGCAACGCGTTTGCCGGATGAGACCGGAATGTCAGCGGGGGGTGCGACAGTACCGGCCATGGACATCGATCGGTTCTGGCACGTCGTCGAGTCGGCGCGCTCGGCGGCGTCGGCGGGCGGTGTGGCCTTCGACGAGGCGCTCGTGAGGCACCTGACGGGGCTCCCCCCGCAGGAGATCCTCGAGTTTGCGGAGCGGTTCGGCGAGGTGCACGGTGCCCTGTACCGCTGGGACGTGTGGGCTGCCGCGTATCTCATCGGCGGGGGCTGCTCGGAGGCCGGTTTCATGGACTTCCGCGCGGGGGTGATCGCCCTCGGCCGCGTCTGGTACGAGCGCACGGCCGCCGCGCCCGACAGCCTCGCCGGGCACCCGGCCGTCGCCGAGGCCGCGCGGGAGGGCGATGACGAGGTCCTGTTCCGCGAAGAGGTGAACTACGCGGCGGGCGCCGCCTTCGAGCGCCTGACGGGGAACAAGGACGCCTTCCACGAGGCGTGGGCCGCGTACCGGCCGGCCGACGGTCAGGGTGAGGCGGTGCAGGACATGGGGGAGGACTTCGACTTCGACGACGACAGGGAGATGCAAAGGCGCCTGCCGCGCCTCGCACAGCTCTACCTGGGGGCGGCCGACCGGCGATAGCCGCGGATACGCCCCGGGCGGGGCGTATCCGGCAACCGAACTCGCCGAGTCCTGCGCCCGGGATCGCGCGGCGACATGACCGGCGGCGGCGGGCCCCGCTGTGGAGCGGGGCCCGCGTGGTGTGCGCCGGCGCGTCAGTCCGCGATCGGGAGGTAGACGCGGTGGCCGCTCTCCGCGAACTCCCGTGACTTCTGGAGCATCCCGGCGGCGGCCTCCTCCTCCGTGGCGTCGGCGGGCGCGTCACCGCCGAAGCGCTCCGTGATGCCCCGGCTGATCTTCATCGAGCAGAATTTCGGGCCGCACATCGAGCAGAAGTGCGCCGTCTTCGCCGGTTCCGCCGGCAGCGTCGCGTCGTGGAACGCGCGGGCCGTGTCCGGGTCCAGAGCCAGGTTGAACTGGTCCTCCCAGCGGAACTCGAAGCGCGCGTCCGACAGGGCGTCGTCCCACTCCTGGGCGCCCGGGTGGCCCTTGGCGAGGTCGGCGGCGTGGGCGGCGATCTTGTACGTGATGACGCCGGTCTTGACGTCGTCGCGGTCGGGCAGGCCCAGGTGTTCCTTCGGGGTGACGTAGCAGAGCATCGCCGTGCCCCACCAGGCGATCATCGCCGCGCCGATGCCGGAGGTGATGTGGTCGTACGCGGGCGCGATGTCGGTGGCCAGAGGGCCGAGGGTGTAGAACGGGGCCTCCTCGCAGATCTCCTGCTGCAGGTCCACGTTTTTTTTGATCTTGTGCATCGGGACGTGTCCCGGGCCCTCGATCATGGTCTGTACGCCGTGGGACTTCGCGACCCGGTTCAGCTCGCCGAGCGTGCGCAGCTCCGCGAACTGTGCCTCGTCGTTGGCGTCGGCGATGGAGCCCGGGCGCAGGCCGTCGCCGAGGGAGAACGTCACGTCGTACGCGGCGAGGATCTCGCACAGCTCGTCGAAGTGGGTGTAGAGGAACGACTCGCGGTGGTGGGCCAGGCACCAGGCGGCCATGATGGAGCCGCCGCGGGAGACGATGCCCGTCTTGCGGCGGGCGGTGAGCGGGACGTAGCGCAGCAGGACGCCGGCGTGGACGGTCATGTAGTCGACGCCCTGCTCGCACTGCTCGATGACGGTGTCCTTGTAGACGTCCCAGCTCAGCTCCTCGGCGCGGCCGTCGACCTTCTCCAGCGCCTGGTAGAGCGGCACGGTGCCGATGGGCACGGGGGAGTTGCGCAGGATCCACTCGCGGGTGGTGTGAATGTTGCGCCCGGTGGACAGGTCCATGACCGTGTCCGCGCCCCAGCGGGTGGCCCACGTCATCTTCTCCACCTCCTCCTCGATGGAGGAGGTGACGGCGGAGTTGCCGATGTTGGCGTTCACCTTCACCAGGAAGTTCTTCCCGATGATCATCGGTTCCGACTCGGGGTGGTTGACGTTCGCGGGGAGCACGGCGCGGCCGGCCGCGATCTCGTCGCGTACGAAGGCGGGTCCGACGCGCTCGCGCAGCGCGACGAACTCCATCTCGGCGGTGATCTCCCCGCGTCTGGCGTACGCGAGTTGCGTGACCGCCGTGCCGCGGGCGCGCCGCGGCTGGCGCGGGCGGCCGGGGAAGACGGCGTCGAGGTTGCGCAGTCCGCCGCGGGGGGCGGTGTGTTTGACGCCGTCGTCCTCGGGGCGGGGCGGGCGGCCCGCGTACTCCTCGGTGTCGCCGCGGGCGACGATCCAGGTGTCGCGCAGGGGCGTGAGCCCGCGGCGTACGTCGGTGTCGACGGTCGGGTCGGTGTACGGCCCGGACGTGTCGTACAGCGTCACGTCCCGGCCGTTCGTGAGGTGCACGCGCCGCACCGGGACCCTGATGTCGGGCCGTGCGGGGTGTGCGAGGTGGTCCTTGTGCCAGCCGATCGCGGTGGATTCCTCGGTGGCGGGCGTACGTGCATCCGAAACGGTCATGGAGACCCACTCCCTACGCCGGCATTACCCGGTAACAGGTTCGGCGGTCGGCGCAGCGTCGGTCCGGTTCCGGATCCGTCAGCGCCCTCTCAGCCCGGTGCTCCGAGCTCCCGCGGTGTGCAGTTCGCCGACCACGCTAACTCCCCGCATTCCGGCACGGAAGAGGGCCCCGGCCGGGTTCCTGCGATGATCAGCCGGTGACACCATCGCTCGGCCACGGCCACACCCACCACCACGGCGGCGCCCCGGGCCGGCCCGCCTCCCACAGGCTGCGCACGGTGATCGCCGCGGTGCTCGTGCCGTTCGCGCTGGCGGTGCTCGCCGGGCTGATCGTGCTCTGGCCGGGCGGTGAACCGGCGGGTGAGCGCAGCGGCATCGGCTTCGATCAGGAGCGGCAGCGGGCGAAGGTCACGAAGGTCGAGGAGGTCAGGTGCGCGGACGTGGGCGCGCAGATCCAGGAGCAGGGGCCGCCGGCCGGCGGCGGCGACCCGGACGAGCTGCGGCCCGACGAGGACGCGGTGTGCGAGCAGGCGACGATCGAGGTGACGTCGGGCAAGCACGCGGGGCGCACCTTCACGGAGGTCGTCGCGCCCGACGCGTCCCGGCGGTACGACGTGGGGCAGGAACTCGTCGTCTCCTACTCGCCGAAGGCGCCGCGCGAGCTGCAGTACGCGGTCTCCGACGTGGTGCGCACCGTGCCGATGGCCGCGCTGGCGCTGGTGTTCGCGCTCGCCGTGGTCGTCGTCGGGCGGCTGCGCGGGCTGGCGGCGCTCGCGGGGCTGGCGGTGAGCTTCGCGATCCTGATCCTGTTCATCCTGCCGGCGATCCTCGACGGGTCGAATCCGCTGGTGGTGGCGGTGGTCGGGGGCAGTGCCATCATGCTGATCGCGCTCTATCTGTGTCACGGCTTCAACGCGCGCACGTCGGTGGCCGCGCTCGGCACGCTGGCGTCGCTGCTGCTGATCGGGCTGCTGGGTTCGCTGTTCGTCGGCTGGTCGGAACTGACCGGGAACACCGACGACTTCACGGGGCTCATCCACACCCAGTACCCGGACATCGACATGAGCGGACTGCTGCTGGCCGGCGTGCTGATCGGCTCGCTCGGGGTGCTCGACGACGTGACGGTGACGCAGGCGTCGGCGGTGTGGGAGCTGCGGCAGGCCGATCCGTCGGCGCCGTGGCGGGCATTGTACGCGTCCGCGATGAGGATCGGGCGCGATCACATCGCGTCGGTGGTGAACACCCTGGTCCTCGCGTACGCGGGTGCGGCGCTGCCGCTGCTGCTGCTCTTCACGATCGCCGACCAGGGCGTGGGGACGGTGACGACGAGTGAGTTCGTCGCCGAGGAGATCGTACGGACCCTGGTGGGCAGCATCGGGCTGGTCGCCTCGGTGCCGCTGACGACGGGGCTCGCGGCGCTCGTCGTCTCGGCGGACCGCCGCCGGGGGCCGGGGGCGGGCGCGGGGTCCGTGCCGGCGCCGGCGGCGGAACCGGGCGCGGGTCCGGACGTAAGACCGGGTCCCGGTCGGGGGCTGGGTCCGGGGAACGGCCGGGCAGGCAGGGGCTCCGGCGCTGCCGCGGCTCCTTCCGAGGGCCGCTCCCGCCGCCGGGGCGGCGGCGGTCGGCGACGCCGGAGGTAGCGCCGGAGACGGGGTCGGCGGGCGTCTGCCAGTGGTTGTCCGGCTACGACGCGCTCATGAATTTCCGCACCAGGAAGATCGCACCCGCGATCAGCGCCGCGGCCAGCAGTGCCTTGAACAGCAGGCCGATGATGACACCGACCACCCACATGATCAGGCTGCCGAAGACCACCAGCACGATCGCCGGGATCAGCACCCACGTCACCCACCACGGCAGTCCCGCGGTGATCTCTTTCACGGACACGGTCACTCCTCCTCCGGTACGCCGGGGTTGTCCCGGTGGTTTCGATGCTAAGACTCCGGAGGGGCGGATGGGAGGGCCCCCGGCCCTCGTCCACCCCGGAGCGAACCCCTAGGCGACCCTGAGGGACTGATTCACGCCTCGGGTGGAGAGAAGACCACCAGAACCCGGAGATCCTCGGTGATGTGGTGGAAACGATGTGGCACGCCCGCCGGTACGTAGACGACGCAGCCCCTGCCGACCTGCAGGGTTTCGTCGCCGACGGTGACCGAGCCGCGACCGCTCATGATCACGTAGACCTCGTCCTGGGTGTGGGGCTTCTGCGGATCGGGCGACCCGGCGTCGAGCGCGTACAGGCCCACCGACATGTTCCGTTCCCGCAGGAACTGGAGGTACGCTCCGTCGTTCGCACGGCGCTCCGCCTCCAGATCGTCCAGCCGGAATGCCTTCATCGTGCTCTGCCCTCCGCGTCCATGGTGCTCCCGACTACCTCTGGAACGATCCCCATGAAGACTTTCCTGATCAAGACCCTCGCCAATGCCGCCGCCCTCGCGGTCGCGGTCTGGCTGATCCCCGATATCGGGCTGACCGGTCACGACGACGCCGACAAGGCCGTCACCCTGCTGCTGGTCGCGTTGATCTTCGGCGTCGTGAACTTCATCGTCAAGCCCCTCGTCCAACTCCTGTCGCTGCCGCTGCTGTTGCTGACCCTCGGGCTGTTCACGCTCGTGATCAACGCGCTGATGCTGCTGCTCACCTCCTGGATCGCGGACAAAGCAGACTTGAGTTTCCATGTGGAGGGATTCTGGACAGCGGTGCTCGGCGGGCTGGTGATCAGCATCGTGTCGTGGGCGACGAGCATGGTCCTCGACCGCGACTGAGCCCGCGAGCCCGCACCGCGCGGAGCGGCAGGCTCCGGAACGTCGGGAACCAGCCACCGGCACCGGGCACCCCCGCTCCGGCTGAGGCAGGATGGAGCGCATGCGAACGAGCGAACGCCCCCTCACCGCGCCTTTCCGCGTCTGCTTCGTCTGCACCGGCAACATCTGCCGCTCGCCGATGGCCGAGGCCGTCTTCCGCGCCCGCGTCGCGGAGGCGGGGCTCGACGGCGAGATCGAGGTGGACAGCGCCGGCACCGACGGCTGGCACGTCGGCGAGGCGGCCGACCCGCGCGCCGCGGCCGTGCTCACCGAGCACGGCTACGAGCTGGCGCACACCGCCCGGCAGTTCACGCCGGACTGGTTCGCCGAACGCGATCTCGTCCTCGGCCTGGACGGCGGGCACGTCCGCCGCCTACTCAAGATCGCGCCAACGCCCGCCGACGCCGAGAAGGTGCGGCTGATGCTCTCCTTCGCGCCCGACCTCGACCTGACCGACGTCGAGGACCCGTACTACGGCGGCACCCGGGGCTTCGAAGAAGCCCTCGACCTGATCGAGACCGCCGCCGAGGGCCTGCTGCAGGCCGTACGCGACGAACTCACCGCCCGCCCGTGAGCACCCCGGCAGCCGGCCCGCCACCGGACGAGCCCGCCCCCTCCGGCGGGACCGCCGCCCCCGGGGGCGTCGAGGCCCGCGCCGCCGCGCTCGCCGGCAGCCCCGTACGCGCCCGCGCGGGCGTCGGCGGCGGGGACATCTCCGCCGCGCACCGCCTCGAACTCGCCGACGGCCGCCGCGTCTTCGCCAAGACCAGGGCGGGCGCCCCCGCCGGATTCTTCGCCGCGGAAGCGCACGGCCTGCGCCTGCTCGCGGAGACCGGCACGGTCCCCGTCCCGGCCGTGCTCGGCGAGGAGCCCGGGATGATCCTGCTGGAGTGGATCGAACCCGGCCCCGCGACCCCGGCGCAGGCCGAGCGGCTCGGCCGCGACCTCGCCGCCCTGCACGGCACCCCCGCCGACGCCTACGGCACCGCATGGCCCGCCTACATCGGCTCGCTCCCGCTGCCGTCCCCGGGCGCTCCCGGCACCCCGGATCCGGCTGCGGAACCACCCCCTGAGCACCTCGGACATGCGCCTGCCTCCCCCGATGACTGGCCCGGCTTCTACGCCGGATACCGGCTGCTTCCCTTTCTACGCCTCGCCACTGACAACGGCGCCCTCACGCCCGCCGACGCCCGCGCCGTCGAGCGCGTCTGCGAGGTGATCGGCGAGGTCACAGGGCCGCCGCAGCCGCCCGCCGTCATCCACGGCGACCTGTGGTCGGGCAACGTGCAGTGGGCCGCGGGCGACCGCGCGTACCTCATCGACCCCGCCGCGCAGGGCGGTCACCCCGAGATGGACCTCGCGTTTCTGGAACTCTTCGGCTGCCCGCAGCTCGGGCGGCTGCTCGGCGCGTACGAGGAGGTACGCCCGCTGCCCGGCCGGCGTGGCCGGGTGCCGCTGTACCAACTCCACCACCTGCTCGTGCACGCCGCGCTCTTCGGCGCCGGCTACGGCGCACAGTGCGGCGCCGCGGCGCGGGCGGCCCTGAAAGGAGCCGGCCGATGACCTCCGGCGACGCCCCGCGCACCGCAGCGCACGACGGCGCCCCCCGCACCGGCGCAGCGCACGCCGACGCCACCCGTGTCGTACGCGCCGGCCTCCCCGCCCCCGAGCCGTACGAGCCCGCCCTCCCCGGGCCCGTCTTCGCCGCGCACTACCACCTCCCCGGCGACGTCACCGGTGCCCCCTACGACTACGGCCGCGACGCCAATCCCACCTGGACCCGCCTCGAAGCCGCGCTCGCCGAGCTGGAGTCGCCCGGCGTCCCCGCCGAGGCCGTGGCCTTCGCTTCCGGCATGGCCGCGATCACCGCCGTCCTCATGGCCGTCCCCGCCCCGCGGGACGGCGCACCGCGCGGCCACGTCGTCCTCCCCTCCGACGGCTACAACCTCGTCCCCGGCGGCCTGCGCACCCTCCTCGAAGAGCACGGCAGCGAGGTGCGCACCGCCCCCACCGCCGGCGACGCGCAGGCGGGGCTCCTCGACGGCGCACGGCTGCTGTGGCTGGAGACCCCCTCCAACCCCGGCCTCGACGTCTGCGACGTCCGCCGCCTGGCCGAAGCCGCTCACGCCGCGGGCGCGCTCGTCGCCGTCGACAACACCCTGCCCACCCCCCTCGGCCAGCGCCCCCTGGAGCTCGGCGCCGATCTGTCCGTCGCCAGCGGCACCAAGGCGCTGACCGGCCACGGCGACGTCCTTCTGGGCTACGCCGTCACCCGTGACCCCGCGCTCGCCCGCCGGCTGCGTGCCTGGCGGAAGACCGCGGGCGCGGTCCCCGGGCCGATGGAGGCGTGGCTCGCGCACCGTTCGCTCGCGACCCTGGAGCTGCGTACCGCGCGCCAGGCGGCGAACGCCCTCGCCGTCGCCGAGGCGCTGCGCGCGGCGCCCGGCGTGACGGACGTGCGCCATCCCGGCCTGCCGTCCGATCCCGCGCACGCGCTCGCCGCACGCCAGATGCGCGCCGGGCGGTACGGGTGCGTGGTGGCGTTCACGCTGCCGGACCGGGCTGCGGCGGAGCGGTTCCTGGGCGCGGCGCGGCTGGTCGACGAGGCGACGAGCTTCGGCGGTGTGCGCTCGTCCGCGGAGCGGCGCGGACGGTGGGGCGGGGACGCGGTGCCGGAGGGCTTCATCAGGTTCTCCGCCGGCGTCGAGGACACCGCGGACCTGGTCGCGGACCTGCGGGAGGCGCTGGCGTACGCGCGCGCCGCCGACACCGGAAAAGACGTGCAAAAAGGATAAAACTCGCGTAAATCAGCAATGCGTGTGTTCATGGTGTGTGGGGGAGCCGCGGGCACGCGGTCGAGAGCCGCGTCCGAGACGCCCGTCGGCACCGCTCTCAAGGGAGATCACACCATGCGTAAGATCGCCGCAGCACTGGGCGTGGCCGGGATCGTCGCCCTGGCCCCCCTGACCGGCGCGCACGCGGAGCCGGCCACCCCGGCGGACAGCCCTGGGACCACGGTCCAGCAAAAGCAGGGCCCGCGCGGCCCGAAGGGCGACAACGCCAGCAACTGGGGTCTGCTGGGCCTGGCCGGCCTGCTCGGCCTCGCCGGTCTGGCGAAGAAGTCCGGCGAGAGCAGCCCCCGCGGCGGTGCCTCCGACCGCACCGCCCAGACGACGGGCACGCGCCGCGCGTACGGCACGGGCACGGGCACGGGGCACGGGGAGGGCAAGGAAACCGGCAGCATGCGCATCTCCGGCGAGGACATGTCCGGCCAGTCCCGCAGCAAGCACCACATGCCCTTCGGCAAGCGCCACACGTCCGGTGACACCTCCGGCACGTCGGGTTCCTCCGGCATGAAGGGCGGCGAGTCCGGCCCGCCCGGCGGCACGGCCACCCGTACGTCCCCCGCGCCCGGCACCGGCGACCGGTCCGGGCGTACCACCCACAGCGACATCACCGGCGGCACGGCCCACGAGAGCAGGCCGGGCGGCGACGAGAGCGGCACGACGCACCGCGTCCACGGCAGGGACGAGCCCCACCGCGGCGACAAGCAGCGCTGACCGCCCAGGCGCCCCCGCCCCCGGCGTCCGGCTCCCGCCCGTCCCGTCGCGCCCCGCGCCCGTGCGCGCCCGGCGCGGCGGGACACCGGTGTCCGCGCGTACGCGCCCGCCCGCCGGTCTCCCGCGGCGGCAGCGGGTTTCGACCGCCGCCCCGCGTGCCACATACATCCCATGACCGTGTCCCACCGGCCCGTGGTCAAGCGCACCGCCCGCGCCGTCCTCCTCGACGGCGACGAGATGCTACTCATCAAGCGCACCAAACCGGGCCGCGCACCGTACTGGATCACCCCCGGCGGCGGTGTCGAGCCCGCCGACGCCTCCGTCGTCGCCGCCCTGCACCGCGAGGTCGACGAGGAGCTGGGCGCCCGCGTCACCGGCGTCGTCCCCGTCTTCGTCGACACCGTTGCGGAGGGCGAACGCGGCGTGAAGGTCCAGCACTTCTTCGCCTGCCGGCTGGCGTCCATGGACCTGACCCGTCGCCACGGCCCCGAAGTCGACGAGCCGCGCGGCGAGTACGAGGCCGTCCGCATCCCCTTCACCCGCGAGGGCGTCGACTCCGTCGACGTCGTCCCGCCCAGCCTGCGCGCCTACCTGCGCACGAACATCGAGGGCGTCCTCGCCGTCCTCGCAGACGACTTCGGCTAGCGGCGCGTCACCCGCCGGTGCGCGTGAGCGCGTACGCCTCCCGCAGGTCCCGGCCGCTGTACGCGTGCGAGGCGAGCCCGCTCACATGGTGATCGGCGTTCACGGCGACCGAGCGCGGCACCACCGCGAACAGGTCGGTGTCCGACATGGAGTCCCCGTACGCCACGCAGTCCGCCCGCGTCAGCCCGTACTCCGCGCAGAGCAGATCCGCTATCCGCACCTTGTCCGGCGGCCCCAGGATGCCCGCCATGTCCACCGGCTCGCGGAACGGCAGCGCCGGGAAGCGCGACCCGTGCGCCGCGTGCACCCCCCACTCCAGGAGCCGTTCGACGAAGAACCCGGGTGCCAGGGAGATGACCGCGCAGTGCTCCCCGCGCTCGGTGATGTCCGCCCACACCTCGCGGATCCCGGCGAGCCACGGCGCGCCCGCGAACGCGCGCGCCAGGATCTCGGGCGTGAGGCTGCTCCACATGCCGTGCGCGTGCACGGCGTAGTCGTACGTGTCGATCTCACCGGAGCCGAACGCCGCGTCCAGCGCGCGGAACTGCGCGACCAGGCCCAGTTGCCGCGCCAGCTCGATGTTGGCGGAGGAGCCGTGCAGCAGGGTGCCGTCCATGTCGAAGATGTGCAGCCGGGACATGGCCGTGAGGCTAAGGGGCGGGCAGGCCCGCGGACAAACGATTACTTCACGCCGCACCGCCGCGGAGGTCAGTCCGGATCGTGCTCCGGGCCGCCGTAGTCGGGGCTGGTGAAGTCGGGGCTCGAATAGCTCGGTCCGTCCGCCGGCTGGCCGTCGTCGGGGCTGGAGAACGCCGGGCGCGAGTAACCCAGGCGCGGTGTGCGGGTGACGGTGGGATCGGTACGCACCGCGGGGTACGCACCGCCGCCCCCGGCGCCGCCGCCGTCGGGACCGCCGGTCTCGGGGCCGCCGTCCGCCCCGCCGGGCCCGGCGCCGCCGGCGAGCGCCTGCTCGATGAAGGGCCGGATGCCGCGTTCGAGCAGCGCCGCGCGCCACTCCTCGCGGGCGCGGTCGACCTGCTCGCTCAGATCCCGGCTGGCCGCCGCCCTGATGGACGTCGAGCCGTTGCGCACGGCCGTCAGCAGCAGCGCGGCCATCGAGATGACGATGGCGGCGACCGCGAGCATCGCGAAGATCCAGCCCGCCTGGCGCATCGAGGACGCCACGGAGGGCTCGGGGTCCATCAAGTGCAGCAGATAGCCGACGAGAAGGAAGATCACCGCCGCCGTGCCGGCGAGCACCGGCACCAGCACCGCCGCCGCCGCGGCCACTCCCGCGCTGGAGTCGCCGCCCTGGCCGCCGGCCCGCGCACCGCTCAGGCGGATGCCCTCTCCGCCCAGTGTTCCGCCGCTCGCCGAGGGCCGGCGCAACTCCGCACGCAACTCGACATAACGCGTGTATTCGGCGGACGCGCTCGCGGAAATCTCCGCCGACGCACCGAGAGCGCGGGCACGGAGCTGCTCGGGATCGAGCGGGCGCCCGCGGCCGGCACCGACGGTGAACTCGGCACTGTGCAGCGCGGTATCGAGGAGCCGCTCGAAGTCCGGGCGGTCCTCCGTCAGCAGATGCGACGCACTGGTCATGTGCTTGTGCTCCCCCGGATGGGCAGGCAACAAGGCAAACGGGACGGAGCGTGCCTGCGGCGCTAGGCCCTGGGCGGCAGAGCCTATTACCGATGGTAGAGCGCTTCGCGTATGGCGGATAAGTGTCTTTTCAGAAAAGGAGGTTCCGTATTAGAGCACGCCCGGCGGACGCGCGCTACCGCCCGATGAGCGGAAGTCGCACGACAAGCAGTTTTCCGGCCATGGTGACGCCTCCGTCCATGGCGATGGCCAGGTCGTCCGCGTAGATGTGCGGGCCCTGCACCGCGGCGCCCCGCTCCTCGCCGTCGGTGTCCTCACTGGGCACCTCCCCGAGCAGATACGGGATCGGGCTGTGCCCGTGCACCAGCCGCTCGCCACCGTACCGGCCCAGCAGCTCCCGCACCGCCGAAGGGCCCGTCTCCTCGTCACGGAAGGCGAAGCGCTTGGTGAACTTGCGGAAGAGATCCCACACCTCGTCCGCGTCCGAGCGGGCGAGGATGTCGTGGACGGTGTCGTTGACGCCCTCGATGGAGTCGCCGTAGTCGAGGTACGCGGTGGTGTCGGAGTGCACCAGGAGGTGGTCGTCCTCCTCGTGGATGGCGTCGAGCCGCGCCATCCACTGCAGGTGGACGTCCTCCAGCCGCTCCATGTCGGTGCGCTGCCCGCCGTTGAGCAGCCAGGCGGCCTGGAAGGAGGCGGTGCCGGCACCGGAGTTGACCGGCGTGTCGCCGAAGCGCTTGGCGCCGAGCAGCAGCAGCTCGTGGTTTCCCATGAGCGCCTTGCAGTAGCCGCCGGCGGCGGCGGCCTCGGCCGACAGCCGCATGACGAGGTCGATGACGCCGATGCCGTCGGGGCCGCGGTCGGTGAAGTCCCCGAGGAACCACACCCGGGTGTTCCCGGCGATCCAGCGGTCGGCCTCGTCGATGAGGCCCTGGGCGCGCAGGGCGGCGCGCAGCTCGTCGAGATAGCCGTGGACGTCGCCGACGACGTACAGCGGGCCGTAGCCGCCGTTCTCCCCGGGCCTGATCACCGGCAAGTCGGCCTGGGTCGGGGTGTACCCGTCGTCGGCGTGCCCGTAGGCGTCGCCGGCGGCAGGTGCCGCGGGGACGGGGGGCGCCGCCCCTGCGGGCACCCCAGCCGTGGTCCGCAGCCCCGGCGTCTGACCGGCCCCCTGTTGCATCGAACCCCTCCACCGCCTAGCCGTTCTGCCACCGGGACACGACCGGGCCGCCATGGGACCAGGTGCCGCTCCCCCGTGCAGGTGGAGGAGATCCGCGGTGTGCGTGCGCCCATCATAGAAATGCCCGTCGCAGCTTGTGCGGTACCAGGGGCCGCCAATTGGCTCCGGCTGCGGAAGACGGCGCCCGCCGACCCACCCGAACCGGGCAAACGGCGCAGAACCGCCGCGGGGACGGCGGGTCGGCGCCGCAAGCGGTCATGAGGTGTCACACGGCGCGGGTCCGTGTGCCGCGCCGCAGGGCGCGGCGGGCGCACGGCCGGGCGCGGGTGGCCGTACGGCCCCGGGCGCGGGCCCGGTTCGCACGGCCGCCGTGTGGGGCCTTCGGGTACGGCCGTCGCGCAGAGCGTACGCGTACGGCCGTTGCCCGGTCCGTTCCGTAATGACCGTCCGTAAGGCCGGGGCGCTCGCCGCCGCTACGCCGGGCGGCGCGGGGCGCTGACGACCGTACGCGGCGAGCGGCGCTGCGAGGACGCCCGCACGATCAGATCCGTCGGTATGACCTGCTCGATGGGCCGGCCCGCATCGACTCCCTCGATGGCGTCGATCAGCAGTTGCACGACGGCCGTGCCGATGCGGCGCGGCTTGAGCGACAGCGTGGTGATGGGCGGGTCGGTGGAGGCGTAGCCCGGGGACTCGCTGCAGCAGACGAGCATCAGGTCGTCGGGCACCCGCAGGCCGTAGCGGCGGGTGGCGGCGAGGAGGTCGGTGCCGTTGGGGTCGAAGAGGCCGTAGACGGCGTCCGGGCGGTCGGGGCGGGCGAGCAGACGGTCGGCGGCGACGGCGCCGGCGCGCGGGTCGTGGGCGGGGTAGGACTCGTAGACCGGGTCCTGCCCGACGCGCTCGCACCAGGTGAGGTATGCGGTGGTGGACAGCCGGGTGTAGGTGTCCGTGCTGGTGCCGGTGAGCAGCCCGATGCGGCGGGCGCCGGCCTCGGCGAGGTGGTCGAGCAGGTCGAGGACGGCGGCCTGGTGGTCGTTGTCGACCCAGGCCGTGACGGGCAGGGAGCCGCCGGGGCGGCCGTCGCTGACGACGGGGATGCCCTGCCGGACGATTTCGCTGACCACGGGGTCGCCCTCGGCCGGGTCGATGACCACCGTGCCGTCGAGGGCCACGTTGGACCACACGTCGTGCCGCGAGGTCGCGGGGAGGATCACCAGCGCGTAGCCGCGGGCGAGGGCCGCCGAGGTCGCGGCGCGGGCCATCTCGGCGAAGTACGCGAACTCAGTAAAAGTGAACGGTTCTTCCCCGTACGTCGTCACCGTTAAGCCGATGAGCCCCGACCTGCCCGTGCGCAGCGCGCGGGCGGCGGCCGAGGGCCGGTAGCCGAGGCGGTCGGCGACCTCGCGGACGTGGCGGCGGGTCGCCTCGGGCAGCCGGCCCTTCCCGTTCAGCGCGTCGGAGACGGTGGTGATCGACACGCCCGCGGCGGCGGCGACATCACGGATGCCCGCCCGCGCCAGCTTGCGGCTGGGCGGCCGGCTCACTTGCGGTTGGATCGAGCCGGTCATGCGCCCTCTTTCTTCCAGCACGTACGTAGTCCCCCGGGCAAGCCGCAGTAGTCGGGCAAGGCTTGTCATCGCGAGCTGATAGTAGGGCTCGGATGGCTCGATTGCGGGAGAATCCGAACCGTAACTGACAGGCACGATTCTGCGGGAGCGGATCGGTCAAACGACCATGGAACGCCAAGTGGTCGCACCATTGTCGACCCCCAGTCGATGGCGCAAGCTGGGTGATACCTGCCATGGTGCGAAGGTCTCGAAGAGGTCTCAGTCACCTTCACGGGTGATGCGCGCCATGGCGTCCGCCACCCGTGCGCGACAGGGTGGATGCGCCCCCCGGGGCTGCGGCCGCGCTTCCGGGACAGGGCGGGGGCGGCAGGTGTGGCGCGTAACGGCAGGGTACGGGCTGGGTCGAGGAGGACCGCGGTGACGAACGACAAGACTCCCAGGGCTGCTGACGACGCCGGAACTCCGGGGGCCGCGGCGGCTCCCGCGGGCGGTGCGGCCGGTGCGGCTCCCCGGCTGCGGGCCGCGCTGGCGGGCATCCCGACGTACAAGCCGGGCAAGCCGGCGGCGGGGGCGGCCGGGTCGCCGGCGTACAAGCTCTCCTCGAACGAGAATCCCTACCCGCCGCTTCCCGGCGTGCTGGACGCGGCGGTCGCGGCGGCCGGGAGCCTCAACCGCTACCCCGACATGGCCTGCACGGCGCTGACCGCCGCGATCGCCGAACGCTTCGGCGTCCCGCCCGAGCACCTCGCCACGGGCACCGGGTCGGTGGGCGTGGCGCAGCAGTTGCTGCAGGCGACGGCCGGGCCTGGCGACGAGGTGATCTACGCGTGGCGGTCCTTCGAGGCGTACCCGATCATCACGCAGATCTCGGGGGCGCGGTCGGTGCAGGTTCCGCTCACGGCGGAGGAGCGGCACGACCTGGACGCGATGGCGGACGCGGTGACGGACGCCACCCGGCTGATCTTCGTCTGCACGCCGAACAACCCGACGGGCACGGCGGTGCGCCGCGGGGAGCTGGAGCGGTTCCTCGACCGGGTGCCGCAGGACGTGCTGGTGGTGCTGGACGAGGCGTACTGCCAGTTCGTCCGGGACGACGGCGTGGACGGCGGGATCCCGGACGGCCTGGAGATCTACCGGGACCGGCCGAACGTGTGCGTGCTGCGCACCTTCAGCAAGGCGTACGGGCTGGCGGGGCTGAGGGTCGGCTTCGCGGTGGCGCACGAGCCGGTGGCGGCGGCGCTGCGGAAGACGGCGGTGCCGTTCGGGGTGAGCCAGATCGCCCAGGAGGCGGCGGTCGCGTCGCTGCGGAGCGAGGCGGCGCTGCTGGAGCGGGTGGAGGCGCTGGTCGCGGAGCGCACGCGGGTCCGGGAGGGGCTGCTGGCGCAGGGCTGGACCGTGCCGGAGACGCACGCGAACTTCGTCTGGCTGCGGCTGGGGGAGCGGAGCACGGACTTCGCGGCGGCGTGCGAGGCGGCGGGCGTGGTCGTGCGGCCGTTCGCGGGTGACGGGGTACGGGCGTCGGTGGGCGAGCAGGAGGCGAACGACATCCTGCTGGCGGTGGCGGAGGAGTTCCGGAAGGAGCTGTAGGGCGGGCGGAGGCGGCCCGATGGCTCACCGGGGGGTGAGCGGTGCTCTGTGCCGAGAGCACCGCTCTCGGCACAGAGCACCGTAGGCGCACAATCCGCCCCCGAACCGCTGCTCACCCTCGTGAACACCGCCCTCGCGGCGTTCCGGCACCACACCCCCCAGACACCCCGAAACGAGACGTAGGGGACCCCCCTGAATGACCCGGGAGCCCCTGTGTCACACTGGGCTTTGTGAATGTGAACTCATTCACGAGCGGCGCTGTTCATAGGGATTTCCCCCCGTATGCCATGCCGCCCCGGCCCTACCGCGGACCGACCGGCGCATGGATCACCGCAGTGCCGCGCCCGTGATCGCGGAGAGGAGTCCACGTGGATCTGGCACTCGCCCCGGAGACCCTGGCGCGCTGGCAGTTCGGGATCACCACCGTCTACCACTTCCTCTTCGTCCCCCTGACGATCTCCCTCGCCTCCCTCGTCGCCGGCCTGCAGACGGCCTGGGTGCGCACCGGCAAGGAGAAGTACCTCGGGGCGACGAAGCTCTGGGGCAAGCTGTTCCTGATCAATATCGCCATGGGTGTGGTGACCGGCATCCTGCAGGAGTTCCAGTTCGGCATGAACTGGTCGGACTACTCCCGCTTCGTCGGTGACGTCTTCGGCGCTCCCCTCGCTTTCGAAGCCCTGATCGCCTTCTTCTTCGAGTCCACCTTCATCGGCCTGTGGATCTTCGGCTGGGACCGCCTGCCGCAGAAGATCCACCTCGCCTGCATCTGGATGGTCGCGGCCGGCACCGTGCTCTCCGCCTACTTCATCCTCGCCGCCAACTCCTGGATGCAGCACCCGGTCGGCTACCGGATCAACGAGGAGTCCGGCCGCGCCGAGCTGACCGACTTCTGGCACGTACTCACCCAGAACACGGCCCTCGCGCAGTTCGCCCACACCCTCACCGCGGCCTTCCTCACCGGCGGCGCGTTCGTCGTCGGCATAGCCGCGTACCACCTCATGCGCGGCCGGCACGTCGCCGTCATGCGCAGCTCGCTGCGGCTGGGCCTGATGACCATGGTCGTCGCCGGGCTGCTGACCGCGTTCTCCGGCGACCGGCTCGGCAAGATCATGTACGAGCAGCAGCCGATGAAGATGGCCTCGGCCGAGGCCCTGTGGGAGACCGAGGGGCCCGCGCCCTTCTCGCTCTTCGCCATCGGCGACGTCGACAAGGGCCACAACCGGGTCACCCTGGAGGTCCCGGGCGTGCTCTCCTTCCTCGCCCACGACAACTTCTCCGAGTCGGTCCCCGGCATCAACCCCACCAACGAGGAGATGAGGGAGAAGTTCGACGACACGTTCGGCCTCGGCGACTACCGGCCCAACATCCCCGTCGCGTACTGGAGCTTCCGCTGGATGATCGGCTTCGGGATGTCCTCCCTCGGCCTCGGCGTCCTCGGGCTCTGGCTCACCCGCCGCCGTTTCTGGCTCGCCGGCCGGCTCCGTACCGGTGAGGACGAAGTCCCCAGACTCGCCCTCACCAAGGACCGCGAACTCAGCCCCCGCCTCGGCGGCTGGTACTGGCGACTCGCCTTCCTCACCCTCCTCTTCCCGCTCATCGCCAACGTCTGGGGCTGGATCTTCACCGAGACGGGCCGCCAGCCCTGGGTCGTCTACGGCGTGCTGCCCACCTCCTCCGCCGTCTCCCCCGGCGTCTCGCAGGGCGAGGTCATCACCTCGCTGAGCATCTACACGCTGCTGTACGCGGCCCTGGCCGTCATCGAGGCCAAGCTGATGATCAAGTACGTGAAGGCGGGACCGCCCGAACTCACCGAGTCCGACCTCAACCCGCCGACGAAGATCGGCGGCCACGACCGCGACGACTCCGACCGGCCCATGGCCTTCTCGTACTGAGGGGGGAGACCACGCCGTGGAACTGCACACGCTCTGGTTCGTCCTCATCGCCGTCCTGTGGACCGGCTACTTCTTCCTGGAGGGCTTCGACTTCGGCGTCGGCGTCCTCACCCGGGTGCTGGCCCGCGACCGCACCGAGCGGCGCGTGCTCATCAACACCATCGGCCCCGTCTGGGACGGCAACGAGGTCTGGCTGCTCACCGCCGCCGGCGCCACCTTCGCCGCCTTCCCCGACTGGTACGCCACCCTCTTCTCCGGCTTCTACCTGCCCCTGCTCCTCATCCTCGTCTGCCTCATCCTCCGCGGCGTGGCCTTCGAGTACCGGGCCAAGCGCCCCGAGGAGCACTGGCAGCGCAACTGGGAACTCGTGATCTTCTGGGCCTCCCTGGTGCCCGCGTTCCTGTGGGGTGTCGCGTTCGCCAACATCGCGCGGGGAGTGCCGATCGGCCCCGACAAGGAGTACACCGGCGACGTCTTCGACCTGCTCACCCCCTTCGCGCTCCTCGGCGGGCTGGTCACGCTCTTCCTCTTCACCTTCCACGGCGCGGTCTTCACGGCGCTCAAGACCGCCGGCGACATCCGGATGCGGGCGCGCCGGCTGGCCGCCGCCCTCGGTACGGCGACGACGGCGCTGGCGCTCGGCTTCCTGCTGTGGCTGCAGGCGGACACCGGCGACGGGCGGAGCCTGGTGACCCTGATCGTCGCCGCGGCGGCGCTGCTCTGCGCGACCGGCGCGGTGGGCGCGGGCCGGGAGGGGTGGTCGTTCCTCTACTCCGGAGTGGCGATCGTGGCCACGGTGGCGACACTGTTCCTCGCGATGTACCCGGACGTGATGCCGTCGTCGCTCAACCCGGCGTGGAGCCTGACAACGGAGAACGCGTCGTCGACGCCGTACACGCTGAAGATCATGACGTGGTGCGCGGGGATCGCGACGCCCGTGGTGCTGCTGTACCAGGGCTGGACGTACTGGGTGTTCCGCAAGCGCATCGGTACGCAGCACATCGCGCCGGAGGAGCCCGCGGTGGCCGCCGCGGGCGGTGCGGGCGGCGAGGGTACGGGCACCGGCGGTGCGGGGGCCGACGGGATGCGCACCGGCGGCGGAACGGGCCGGTGACATGAAGCCCGTCGACCCGCGTCTGGCCCGGTACGCACGCGCCACCCGGTGGTTCCTGCTCGCCGCGGTCGCGCTGGGCGCGGCCGGTGCGGGACTGGTCATCGCTCAGGCGGTGCTGATGGCGGAGATCATCGTCGGCGCCTTCGAGGACGGCCTGCCTGCCTCCGGTCTGCGTACGCCGCTGCTGCTGCTCGCGGCGGTCGCCGTGGGGCGGGCGGCGGTGAGCTGGCTGACGGAGCTGGCGGCGCACCGGTCGAGTGCGGCGGTCAAGTCGGAGCTGCGGATGCGGCTGCTGACGCAGGCGGTACGGCTCGACGGTCCCGGTGCTCCGGAGGGACGCGGCACGGCGGCCCCGGGGGCGCGGGGCGCGGACGGCCCGGGGGGAACGCGGGGCGCGACGGGACCGGAGGCGCGCGGTGCGGACGGCGCCGCCGGGGGCGAACTCCGTACCGGCGAACTCGCCGCACTCGCCACCCGCGGCATCGACGCCCTGGACGCCTACTTCGCCCGCTACCTGCCCCAGCTCGGCCTCGCCGTCGTCGTCCCGGCGGCCGTGCTGGCGCGCATCGTCACCGAGGACTGGGTCTCCGCGGCCATCATCGCCGGCACGCTGCCGCTGATCCCGGTCTTCATGATGCTCATCGGCTGGGCCACCCAGGCGGCCACCGACCGCCAGTGGCGCACCCTGTCCCAGCTCTCCGCCCACTTCCTCGACGTGGTCTCGGGCCTTCCGACGCTCAAGGTCTTCGGCCGCGCGAAGGCGCAGGCCGACAACATCCGCACCATCACCGCCGACTACCGGCGCGCCACGATGCGCACGCTGCGGATCGCCTTTCTGTCGTCGTTCGCACTGGAACTGCTGGCGACGATCTCGGTGGCGCTGGTCGCGGTCACCATCGGCATGCGGCTCGTCCACGGCGACCTGGACCTGTACACCGGGCTGGTGGTGCTGATCCTGGCCCCGGAGGCGTACCTGCCGCTGCGCCAGGTCGGTACGCACTACCACGCGGCGGCGGAGGGTCTGGCGGCGGCGGACAGGGTGTTCGCGGTCCTGGAACGGGGAGAGCCCCGGGAGGGGCCGGCCGACGCGACCCCGCCCACGTCAACCCCGCACACCCGCCCAAGGGTAGGCCGCCCCACCGACAGCGACCGCCCCACCGGCAGCGACCGCCCGGCCGACGACGAACGCCCCACCGGCAGCGACCAAACAGCCGCAAGCGACCGCCCGGCCGACGACAAGCGCCCCACCGGCAGTGAACGACCCGCCGCAACCGGCGCCGCCTTCCGCTCAACCCCGCACGCCCGCCCAAGGGTAGGCGCCCCCACCGACAACGCCTGCCCCGACGCACGCGCCGCCGAACTCGCCCTCGACGGCCTCGTCGTACGGCACGAAGGCCGGACCGAGGACTCCCTTCCGCGTACGTCCCTCACGCTCCGGCCCGGCGAGACCGTGGCGCTGACCGGGCCCTCCGGCGCCGGCAAGTCCACGCTCCTCGCCGCGCTCCTCGGCCTCGTACGGCCCGCGGCCGGCCGGGTGCTCATAGGCGGGCGTGACCTCGCCGCCCTCGACCTGCCGAGCTGGCACGCGCAGGTCGCCTGGGTACCGCAGCGGCCCGCGCTCTTCGCCGGCACCATCGCCGACAACGTCCGCCTCCCCCGCCGTGACGCCACCGACGCCGACGTGGCACAGGCACTCCGCGACGCCGCCGCCGGCGACCTCGACCCCGCCGCCGAACTGGGCGAGGGGGGCGCCGGCCTCTCCGCCGGCCAGCGGCAACGGGTCGCGCTGGCACGGGCGTTCCTCGCCGACCGCCCGGTGGTCCTCCTGGACGAGCCGACCGCCGCCCTCGACGGCGACACCGAGGCAGCCGTCACCGCCGCGATCGCCCGGCTGGCCCGGGGCCGCACGGTGCTGCTCGTGGCGCACCGCCCCGCGCTGCTGGCGGTGGCGGACCGGGTGGTGCGGCTGGGGGAAAGCCGTGACCCGGTGGCCGCGGGCGTGCGCGCCGTACGGGCCGCGGCGAAGGCGGCGCCGGCGGAGGTGGCCCGGCCCGCGGCCGTGGCGGAGGTGGCGTCCGCGCGGGTGGCTCAGACCACGCCGGCAGGTGCGGAGGCGCCGGCGGAGGCGGCGGTGCCGGCGGGCGCGGCGGAAGGGCCGCGGCCCGCGCCCGTACCGGGAGAGGGCGCCGGGGCTGCGTACGCACCGGGCAGCGGGCCGCACGCGCCGGAGCACCCGCCCCGGCACGGCAGCGCACCCCGGTACAGCAGCGCGTCCCGGCACGGCAGCACGCTCCGCAGCAGCACCGCCCGCGGGCGGCTGGCGCTTGCCGCACTGCTCGGCGCACTCGCGCTCGCGTCCGCCGTCGGGCTCATGGGCGTCTCCGGCTGGCTGATCTCCCGCGCCTCCGAGCAGCCGCCCGTGCTGTACCTCATGGTCGCCGTGACCGCCACCCGCGCGTTCGGTATCGGCCGCGCCGTCTTCCGCTACGCCGAGCGCCTCGTCTCCCACGACGCCGTGCTACGGATCCTCGCGGACCTCCGCGTCGCCGTGTACACCCGGCTCGAACGACTCGCCCCCGCCGGGCTCGCCCCGCACCGCCGCGGCGACCTGCTCACCCGGCTCGTCGCGGACACCGACACCCTGCAGGACCGTTACCTGCGCTGGCTGCTGCCCGTCTCCGCCGCCGTCCTGGTGGGCGCCGCGTCCGTGGGAACGGCCACCGTGCTGCTACCGGAGGCGGGCGCCGTGCTCGCGGCCGGGCTGCTGGCGGCGGGTGTGGGGGTGCCGGTGCTGGCCGTGGCCACCGCCCGGCGGACGGAGGCCCGGCTCGCGCCGGCGCGCGCGGCTCTCACCACGGAGGTCGTCGACGTCCTCACCGGCACCGCGGAGCTCGCCGTCGCCGGCGCCGTGCCCCGCCGCCTCGCCGCGCTCCGCGACGCCGACCGCCGGCTGACCCGTATCGCCGCCCGCAGCGCCGCCGCGCTCGCGCTGGGCGCCGGACTGTCGGCGCTGATCTGCGGGCTGACGGTGGTGGGGGCCGCGGCGGCCGGGGCGCAGGCCGTACACGAGGGGCGGCTGGGCGGCGTGTGGCTGGGGGTGGTGGTGCTGGGGACGCTCGCGGCGTTCGAGGCGGTGAACGGGATGCCGCTGGCGCTACAGCAGCGGGCCCGCGTGCGCCACAGCGCCGCCCGCATCGACGAGATCCTCGACGCGCCGCCGCCGACCGCGGAGAGCACGGGGCAGCCGCCGGCGGATCCGTTCCCGGTGACGCTGACGGGGGTGTCGGCGCGCCATCCGGGGCAGGCCGGGCTTGCCCTGGACGGCGTGGATCTGACGCTGACGCGGGGGCGGCGGGTCGCGGTCGTGGGTGCGTCGGGGTCGGGGAAGACGACGTTGGCGCACGTGTTGCTGCGGTTTCTGGATCCGGCGGCGGGGGCGTACCGACTGGGCCGCGGAGGGGCGGAGACCACCGCTGACGCTCTCGCCTGCGACCCCGATGCCGTACGCCGCATCGTCGGCCTCTGCGCCCAGGACGCGCACATCTTCGACAGCACCCTGCGCGAGAACCTCCGCCTCGCCCTCCCTCCCGGCCGGAACGGCACGGGCGGTACCCCGAACGGCACGGGCGGTACCCCCGGCGGCGCCACCGACGACGACCTGCGCGACGCCCTCGCCGCCGCCCGGCTCCTCGACTGGGTCGAAACCCTCCCCCGCGGTCTCGACACCCCGGTCGGCGAACACGGCGCCCGGCTCTCCGGCGGCCAGCGCCAGCGCCTCGCACTGGCCCGCGCGCTGCTCGCGGACTTCCCCGTGCTCGTACTCGACGAACCCGCCGAGCACCTCGACCTGCCCACCGCCGACGCCCTGACCGCCGACCTCCTCGCCGCCACCGAGGGCCGGACGACCGTGCTGATCACGCACCGGCTGACCGGGCTGGAGGCGGTGGACGAGATCGTCGTGCTGGAACGGGGCCGGGTGGTGCAGCGCGGCACGTACGCGGAGCTGGCGGAGGCGGACGGTCCGTTCCGGCGCACGCTGGTACGCGAGCGGGCGCACCCGTCCCCGTACCCGTACGGGGAGACGGACGGCCGCGGCGGACCCGCGGTGGCCGACAATCCCGACTTTCCCTGCCAAGAGCCGCTTATTACCCTCAGGGCATGACCGCTGCCGACTCGATGGACGCCGCCGCCCGCGCCACCCGCGGACTGCAGGGGGTCTCCGGCGAGCTGGCCGAGCGGGTGACGCAGTTGCTCGCCGCCATGCGGTCCATCGGTACGGGGCTGCAGCTTCACCCCACGCTCGACGTGATCGCGCAGACGGCGGCGGAGCTGGCGGGGGCGCGGTACGCGTCGATCGTGGTGATCGACGAGCAGAGCGGTGATCTGGACGAGTTCGCGTCGTACGGCGTGGACGAGGTGGACCGGGCGCGTCTCGACGCGATCCCGGACGCGCCGGGGACGACGCTGACGGTGCCGATCGACGTGGACGGGCGGTACTTCGGGGACCTGGTGCTGGCGGAGAAGCGCGGCGGCGGGCGGTTCCTGGACGACGACGTGCACCTTGTCCGGATCATCGCCACCGAGGCGGGCATCGCGATCGGCAACGCGCGGCTGAACCTGCAGGCGCGGCAGCGGGAGCGGTGGATCGACGGGGCGCACGCCGTGACGACCGCGCTGCTGTCGAGCGCGGATGCGCGGGATGCGCTGGGGGTGATCGCGGAGCAGGCGCGGGGGCTCGCGGACGCGGTGGCGGGGGTGGTGCTGCTGCCGCGTTCGGGGGTCGATGCGGCAGGCGGGGACGCCGGTGGCGGGGAGGTACGGGGCGCGAGGGGCGACGGGGCCCGGGGCCCGGAGTGGCTGGAGGTCGTGGCGGTGGCCGGGGAGGGGGTGGACGACCTCGTGGGGCGGGTGCTGCCGTCGTACAGCCCGACGGTGCAGGCGCTGCTCGCGGGCAAGGAGGTGTTTCTCGACGACGCCGCCGCCGACCCGCGGGCGGTGAGCGACGGCGCGGAGCGCTTCGGGCCGTGCATGATGCTGCCGCTGCGGAGCGGGAAACGGGTACTCGGCGTGCTCTCGCTTCCGCGGGCGCCGGGCGCACGGCTGTACCGGGAGACGGAGAAGCAGTCGGCGACGCAGTTCGCGGGGCAGGCGGCGCTGGCGCTGATGCTGTCGGAGGTGCAGCGGGACCGGGAGCGGCTGGCGGTGTACGAGGACCGCGACCGGATCGCGCGGGACCTGCACGACCTGGTGATCCAGCGGCTGTTCGCCACGGGGATGCAGTTGCAGGGTGCGAAGCGGCTGGAGCCGGCGCCGGAGGTGCGGCAGCGGATCGACGCGGCGGTCGATGCGCTGGAGCTGACGATCGAGGAGATCCGCGGCACGATCTACGCGCTCCAGCAGGAGCCGGAACAGGCACCGACAGGGCTGCGGGCGCTGGTGCTGCGGGAGGTCGCGACAGCGGCGGGGCCGCTGGGGTTCCAGCCGTCGACGAGCTTCGTGGGGGCGGTGGACGAGCGGGTGGACGAGCGGATCGCGCGGCACCTGCTGGCGGCGCTGCGGGAGGGCCTGTCGAACGCGTCGCGGCATGCGGGGGCGGGGCAGGTGGGGGTGGTGATCGACGCGACGGCGGAGCTGCCGGACGGTCGCGACGCGGTACGGCTGACGGTGGCGGACGACGGGCGGGGGCTGTCGCCGCACGGGCGGCGGAGCGGGCTGCGGAACATCGAGCGGCGGGCGGAGGAACTGGGCGGTCGGGCGACGTACGGGCCGGGGCTGGGGGACTGCGGCGGGGGGACGTCGCTGATCTGGGAGGTCCCGCTGACGGAGCCGGACGGCGAGGCGGGGGCGTAGAGGGGGAGCGAGCGGGGGCGTAGAGGGGGACGGGGCGGGCGCTCCGGGCCTCACATGCCGTGCAGCAACTGCTCGATGACCAGCGCCACGCCGTCCTCCTCGTTCGCCGCCGTGCGGTAGGTCGTCGCCGCCAGGACCGCGGGGTGGGCGTTGGCCATCGCGTACGACCTGCCCGCCCAGGTCATCATCTCGATGTCGTTCGGCATGTCGCCGAAGGCGACGACCTCCTCCGCGGTGATCCCCCGCGCCCCGCAGTAGCGCTCCAGCGTGCTCGCCTTGCTCACGCCGAGTCCGCTCACCTCCAGCAGCGCGCTCGGCGTCGACCGGGTGAACTCCCCGTACGCGGCAGCCCCCGCCCGCGCCGCGTGCAGGAACTCGTCGGCCCCGATGTCCGGGTGGTAGGCCAGCAGCTTCAGCAGCGGGTCGCCCGCGCGCTCCCCGTCCTCCGCCAGCAGCCGCTCCACCGGCGCTATCGGCCCCGGCCCCCGGTGCAGCGGGTACCCCGCCTCGCGCCCGAAGCCGCCCGTGTACTCGACGGCGAACGCCGTACCCGGCGCGACGGTGTGCAGCACGCCGACGATCGTCAGGGCGTCGGCGATCGGCAGCGGCCAGACCTCGGTCACTTCGAGCCCGCGGTGCAGGTCGACGACCGCGGCGCCGTTCGCGCAGATCGCCATCCCGTGCCCGTGCACGTGCTCGGCGACCAGGCTCATCCACCGCGCCGGCCGGCCCGTGACGAACACCACCGCCAGCCCCGCCGCCTCGGCGTCGGCCAGCGCGGCGACCGTGCGGGGGGAGACGGTCTTGTCGTCGCGCAGCAGAGTCCCGTCGAGGTCTGTGGCGATGAGGCGGGGACGGATCGTCGGAGGAGGGGAGGCGGAAGAGGGGTCGTCGGTCACCGGGCCATCATCGCGTACGGCCTTGGAAGACCGCACAGGCGTACGGTCAACGCGACACTCGCGGGCCCCGGAGCGGGCGCGCCGGGCGGACGGGGGCGACGGCCCGGCGCCGGGCCTGGCCGGTCGCGGGACGAGGGCCGGGCCGGTCACGGACGGGGGCGCGCCAGGGCAGATCGGCGCCGGGTGGTAGCCACCCACGAACGCTCCCGGCAAGGCTCGCGCGGGCCGGTGCGGCTCATGTACGGGGACGGTGAGGACGCCAGCCCCGCCTGCAGGACGCCCCACCGGAAGAAACTGGCCGTAACCCGGGGTAACACCCCCCGATCCGGCCCGATCCACGCCCTGAAGCCCATACTCCGCCCAGCCAGACGCACCAACCCGCCCAGCCCACGCACGTCACCACCCAGTCGGCCCGGAAGGCGAGCTACCGGCACAAACTCACCGCGACAGGCCCACCAACCAGGTCAAATCGCCCACGGGCCCGGACTTTTGCCCACCCACGCACGCCCCGCGACCAAGCAGACCTCACGAAACCCACCCCGCCCAGCACCGGGCCACCCCCGTCTACCGGGCGGATCGGCGATCGGGGCACGCCCAGCTCCGGTAGTCCGGCCCTCGCCCACCGGCACATCCGCGACCCGCACAAGCCCAGCACCGGGCT
>NZ_AXVU01000048.1:0-42693 GCF_000482585.1 Streptomyces sp. CNQ329
ATGCTGGTCCAGTCGTTGGAGGTGTTGCCGTAACCGACGATGCGCACGTAGCGCGCGGAGGTGTCGGCGAAGTCGTAGTTCTGCGGCTGGAGCGTGGTGCCACTGCTGCTCTTCCGCGACAGCACCGCCGACCACGACGACCCGTCGTCGGACACCTCGATATCGAACGTGTTCCTCCTGGTATCTCCCTGGTGCCAGGCGATCGACGCCGAACCGACGGTCTGCTCCGAGCCGAGGTCGTAACGGATCCACACCCCGTCCCCCTCGGCGGACCAACGGGTACCCAGATCGTCATCGAGCGTGTTCTCCGCCACGTTGCCGTCGTCCTCACTGGCCACGACCCCCGCGATGGGCAGTTCGGAACCGGGCTCGGCCGACGCGACGGGCTGGTACGCGCTGGAGACTCCCAGGGCTAATAAGCCCACGAGAAGCGCACGGTACATTCGTCTCACAGGACCTCACTGTGGTGGAAAGCACCAGCTCAGCCTCGGTGGATGACCTGGTGCTGACGGGTGGTGGTGGAACACCGCGAGGTTGTGCAGGGCGATGCGGAACCACGCTTGCAGATCCCTGCGGGGACCGGTCCCCACCACGGTCCCGCGGTGGCTCAGCCCCCGGCCGCCTGCATCTCCCACACCAGCGCCTCCGCCGCCCCCACCGCCGTCAGGTCCAGGCCCTCGCAACCCGCGATGCGCGCCGCGTCACCCGGCTCCGCCGCCGGGGACCCGCCGCCGATGCGGACCGCCCCGCGGACGACATGGACATAGACCCACGGAGCGTCCGGCAGCGCCGTGCGCTCCCCCGCGCGCAGGCGGCGTACGTGCAGCACGGCGGCCGCCGGTTCGACCGCGAGCGGGGTGCCGTCGGCGATGCCGCGGACCACCTCGTACGACGGCTCGCCGCCCGGGGCCGCCGGCATCAGCCACATCTGGAGGAACGTCAGCGGCGCCGGGCCCCCGTTGCGCTCCACATGCCGGATGCCCGTGCCCGCCGACAGCCGCGCGACGTCCCCGGGGCGGACGATCTCGGTGCGGCCGGCGGAGTCCTCGTGGGTCAGCTCCCCGTCGACGACCCACGTGACGATCTCCATGTCGCGGTGCGGGTGTTCGGCGAAGCCCGCGCCCGGCCGCAGCCGCTCCTCGTTGCACGCGACCAGCGAGCCGAACCGGAGGTTGTCCGGGTCGTAGAAGCCGCCGAAGGAGAACGCGTGCAGCGTCTCGATTCCCGCCCTCTCGTCCCCGCCGCGGTAGCGCCCCCGCCCCCGCCGTAGCTGCATCACCCCGCCACCGTACGCCGCCGGAAGCCGCCGCCGCCCCTGTGGAAAGACGCCGCTTTCGTCCCGGGCGCCCCGGATAGGGCAGGCTGGACCCGTGCCTGAACCGACCGAGACACCCGAGCCGCCCGATCGTGACGCCGCCCGGTTGCCGCATCCGCACACCGCGACCCTGCGCCGGCTGGAGAAGTCGTCCGGTGAACTCGCCGCCGCCGCCATCGCCCGGATGGATGAGCAGTTGCCCTGGTACCGGGCCATGCCCCCGGAGCACCGCTCGTGGATCGGGCTGGTGGCACAGGCCGGCATCGCGGCGTTCACGGAGTGGTTCCGGCACCCCGAGACGCCCCAGGCCATCTCCACCGACGTGTTCGGCACCGCGCCGCGCGAGCTGACCCGGGCGATCACGCTGCGGCAGACGGTCGAGATGGTGCGGACGACGATCGAGGTGATGGAGTCCGCGATCGAGGACGTCGCCGCGCCCGGCGACGAGTCCGCGCTGCGCGAGGCGCTGCTCGTCTACGCCCGTGAGATCGCCTTCGCCACCGCGCAGGTCTACGCCCAGGCCGCCGAGGCCCGCGGCGCCTGGGACGCCCGGCTGGAGTCCCTGGTGGTCAACGCGGTGCTCTCCGGCGAGGCCGACGAGGGTGCCGTCTCGCGAGCGGCGGCGCTCGGCTGGAGTTCGCCGGAGCACGTGTGCGTGGTGCTCGGCACCGCGCCGGACGGTGACAGCGAGCTGACGGTGGAGGCGATCCGCCGGGCCGCCCGGCACGCGAAGCTCCAGGTGCTGACCGGGGTGCTGGGCAGCCGGCTCGTGGTCATCGCGGGCGGCAGCGAGGAGCCGCTGAAGGCGGCGAAGGCGCTGATCGGCCCGTTCGCCCAGGGTCCCGTGGTGGCCGGCCCCGTGGTCGGCGACCTGCTGGCCGCGACGCGTTCGGCGCAGGCCGCGGCGGCCGGGCTGAAGGCGTGCTCGGCCTGGGAGGACGCGCCGCGGCCCGTGCTGGCGGACGATCTGCTGCCGGAGCGGGCGATCGCCGGGGATCCGTCCGCACGTGACCAACTGGTGGAGGAGATCTACAGTCCTCTCGCGGAGGCCGGCTCGGCTCTCCTGGAGACGCTGAGCGTCTATCTGGAGCAGGCGTCGAGTCTGGAGGGCGCCGCGCGGATGTTGTTCGTTCACCCCAACACCGTTCGCTACCGGCTGCGACGTGTGACCGATGTCACGGGCTGGTCACCGTCCGATGTCCGTTCGGCGTTTACTCTGCGTATCGCACTGATCCTCGGCCGACTGACTGAGACGGAACCCCAGCCCTAGCCATTTGTTTGGTCCCAACAAATCCCTCCGGTGTTCTTCGTCCCCGTCCCCACGGGCGGCGGACACCGCCGACAAGAGAAGGTTGAAGGGTGCTCGTACTCGTAGCTCCCGGCCAGGGCGCCCAGACGCCCGGCTTCCTCACCCCCTGGCTCGACCTGCCCGGCGTCACCGAGCGGCTGTCGGCCTGGTCGGACGTCGCCGGGCTCGATCTGGTCCGTGCCGGCACCGAAGCGGACGAGGACGAGATCCGCGACACCGCGGTGGCGCAGCCGCTGCTGGTCGCCGCCGGCCTCGTCAGCGCCTACGCACTCTTCGACGGGCCCGCACCGCTGCGCCGGGAGACCGGCATGGTCGCGGGACACAGCGTCGGCGAGCTGACCGCCGCCGCGCTCGCCGGGGTGATCACCGACGAGGAGGCCATCGCGCTGGTCCGGGCCAGGGGCCTGGCCATGGCGGAGGCCGCCGCCGTCACCGAGACCGGCATGTCCGCCGTGCTCGGCGGCGAGCAGGACACGGTCCTCGCGCATCTGGACCGCCTCGGCCTCACCCCCGCCAACGTCAACGGCGCCGGCCAGATCGTCGCCGCCGGCACCGCCGCGCAGCTCGCGGAGCTGGCCGCCGACAAGCCCGAGGGGGCGCGCCGCGTCATCCCGCTGAAGGTCGCCGGCGCCTTCCACACCGAGCACATGAAGCCCGCCGTGGCCGCGCTGGAGGCGAGGACCGGGCGGCTCACCCCCGCGGACCCGCAGATCCCGTACGTGTCCAACGGCGACGGCGCCGTCGTGACGTCGGGCACCGGGATCATCGGGCGGCTGGTCGCCCAGGTCGCCAGCCCCGTGCGCTGGGACGCCTGCATGGAGACCTTCGCGGCGCACGGCGCGACCGTGCTGGTGGAGACCGCCCCGGGCGGCACGCTCACCGGCCTCGCCAAGCGCGCCCTGAAGGGCGTGCGGACGGTGCCGCTGAAGACTCCCGAGGACATCGGGAAAGCCCGCGCCGCCGTCGCCGAGACGGCCGCAGAGACGGCCGGCGCCACGGCCGCGGAGGAGAGCGCATGACCGCCAGGATCCGGCCCACCAAGGGGTCCCCCTACGCCCGCATCATGGGCGTCGGCGGCTACCGCCCGACCCGCGTCGTGACCAACGAGGAGATCCTGCAGTACATCGACTCCTCCGACGAGTGGATCCGCAGCCGCTCCGGCATCGCCGCCCGGCACTGGGCGGGGCCGGAGGAGACCGTCGCGCAGATGTCCGTCGAGGCCGCCGGCAAGGCGCTCGCGGCGGCGGGTGTGACGGCGGAGCAGATCGACGCCGTGATCATCTCGACCGTCTCGCACTTCATGCAGACCCCGTCCATCGCCACCGAGATCGCGCACCGGCTGGGCACCGGCAAGCCGGCCGCGTTCGACATCTCCGCCGCCTGCGCCGGCTTCGTGTACGGGCTGACGCTGGCCAAGGGCCTGATCACCGACGGCAGCGCGGGGCACGTGCTCGTCGTCGGCGTCGAGCGGCTCTCGGACCTCACCGACAAGTCCGACCGGACCACCGCCTTCCTCTTCGGTGACGGCGCCGGCGCGGTCGTCGTCGGGCCCGCCGGCGAGCCGGGCATCGGCCCCTCGGTGTGGGGCTCGGAGGGCGACAAGCACGAGACCATCAAGCAGACCGTGCCGTGGGACCGCTTCCGCATCGGCGACCTGGGGCAACTGCCCCTGGACGAGAACGGCGACGTGAAGTTCCCGGCGCTCACCCAGGAGGGCCAGACGGTCTTCCGCTGGGCGGTCTACGAGATGGCCAAGGTCGCCCAGGAGGCCCTGGACGCGGCCGGAATCACCCCGGACGACCTGGACGTCTTCATCCCGCACCAGGCCAACATGCGGATCATCGACTCGATGGTGAAGACCCTCAAGCTGCCGGAGCATGTCGCGGTCGCCCGCGACATCGAGACCACCGGCAACACCTCGGCCGCCTCCATCCCGCTGGCCATGGAGCGGATGCTGGCGACCGGGCAGGCGAAGAGCGGGGACACCGCCCTCGTCATCGGATTCGGGGCCGGGCTGGTCTACGCCGCGACGGTCGTGACCCTCCCCTGACCCGCGGTCGGGCCGGCCCGACCGCCTCGCAGCTCACCCCCGTGAGAACTCTCAAGGAACGGAAAGAAGGAGTCCCCAAGATGGCCGCCACTCAGGAAGAGATCGTCGACGGTCTCGCGGAGATCGTGAACGAGATCGCCGGCATCCCGGTCGAGGACGTCCAGCTCGACAAGTCGTTCACCGACGACCTGGACGTCGACTCGCTGTCCATGGTCGAGGTCGTCGTCGCCGCCGAGGAGCGCTTCGACGTCAAGATCCCGGACGACGACGTCAAGGCCCTGCGGACCGTCGGCGACGCCACGGACTACATCGTCAAGCACCAGAGCTGACCGAGCGTCCCGCCCGCTGTCGCCACCTCCTCCCCCGCGCCTCCCGGGCGCGGGCGGCGGCCCGGGGTGGCGCCGTAGCAACACCTCAACCTTCGGAGTGAGCATCGACGTGAACGCGACCGATCGCACCGTGGTCGTCACCGGAATCGGCGCCACCACACCGCTGGGTGGCGACAGCGCATCCACCTGGGACGGCCTGGTGGCCGGCCGTTCCGGCATCGCGGAACTGGACCACGAGTGGGCCGCCGACCTGCCCGTGCACTTCGCCGGCGAGGTCGCGGTGGAACCCACCGAGATCATCCCCCGGCCGCAGGCCCGCAAGCTGGACCGGGCGGCGCAGTTCGCACTCGTCGCCACCCGGGAGGCGTGGGCCGACGCCGGGTTCACCGGCAGGGCCGGCGAGGACGCCGCCGTCGACCCCGACCGGCTGGGCGCGGTCGTCGCCTCCGGCATCGGCGGCGTGACGACGCTGCTGGAGCAGTACGACAACCTCCGGGACAAGGGCGCCCGGCGCGTCTCGCCGCACACGGTGCCGATGCTCATGCCCAACAGCCCGGCGGCCAACGTCGGCCTGCAGATCAACGCCCGGGCCGGCGTGCACACGCCGGTCAGCGCGTGCGCCTCCGGCGGCGAGGCGATCGGGTACGCGGTGGAGATGATCCGCACCGGCCGCGCCGACGTCGTCGTGGCCGGCGGCACGGAGGCGGCGATCCACCCGCTGCCCATCGCGGCGTTCGCCAACATGATGGCGATGTCGAAGAACAACGACGACCCGCAGGGCGCCTCCCGCCCGTACGACAAGGCCCGCGACGGCTTCGTGCTCGGCGAGGGCGCGGGCGTGCTGGTGCTGGAGTCCGCGGAGCACGCGCGGCGGCGCGGGGCGCAGGTCTACTGCGAGGCGGTGGGCCAGGGGCTGTCGGCGGACGCGCACCACATCGCGCAGCCGGAGCCGAGCGGGCGCGGCATCGCGGCGGCGCTGGAGAACCTGTTCGCGCACAACGACGTGACACCCGCCGAGGTCGTCCACGTGAACGCGCACGCGACGTCGACCCCGCAGGGCGACGTGGCGGAGATCAAGGCCATGGAGAAGGTCTTCGGCGACGACCTGGAGCAGGTCCTCATCTCCGGGACGAAGTCGATGACCGGCCATCTGCTGGGCGGCGCCGGCGGCATAGAGTCGGTGGCGTCGGTGCTGACCGTCAAGCACCGCACGGCACCGCCGACGATCAACATCGACGACCTGGACGACGAGGTTGCCCCCGAGCTGATCGCCGTGGAGGCGACGCCGCTGCCGCAGAGCGGCAGGATCGTGGCGCTGAACAACTCGTTCGGCTTCGGCGGCCACAACGTGGTCCTGGCCTTCCGCACCCTCTGACTCCGCCGGGGATCAGGAAGACACGCCGGGCGCGGGCCCGCCGGTGAGCGGATGCTCCCGGCGGGCCCGCGCCCGGCACCGTCCGGCCGGCTCCGCCCGTACGCGCCGAGTCGGCCGTGTGGCCGGGCCGCGGCGCAACAGGCCGCCGAGCGGTACCGCGGATCCGCCCAGGCGCTGCGCGCCGTCCGGCAGCGCCCGCCCGGCGAGGGCAGCGTCAGACGACCTGGTGCAGCCAGCGGACCGGAGCGCCCTCGCCCGCGTGCCGGAAGGGCTCCAGCTCGTCGTCCCACGGCTTGCCCAGCAGCTTGGAGATCTCCGCCTCCAACGGCGTCCCGCCGCGCTGCGCGCGCGCCAGCGCCGCGCGCAGCCGGTCCTCGGGGATGAGGATGTCGCCGTGCACGCCGGTGACCGCGTGGAAGATGCCGAGATCGGGGGTGGAGCTGTAGCGCTCGCCCTCCGCGGTGGCGTACGGCTCGGCGGTGACCTCGAAGCGCAGCAGGTGCCAGCCGCGCAGCGCGGAGGCGAGCCGGGAGGCGGTGTCGGGCTCGCCCTGCCAGGAGAACTCCGCGCGCCACGTACCGGGAGAGGCCGGCTGGGGGATCCAGTCGAGGCTGATCCGGCCGCCGAGGACACCGGCGACCGCCCACTCGATGTGCGGGCAGAGTGCCCGCGGGGCAGAGTGGACGAACAGAACTCCACGTGTCGTCACCGGGGGCCTCCATCCGCGGGCTCGAAGTTGCCTAGAGTAAACACCACGGGTCGCCTTTCCGGGTAAACAGGACACTCCGTCACCGGGGGCGATCCCGCCGCGATACGGCCCGTTGGGCATCAGCCAAGCTACCGTGCCACCGCACCCCCCGGGTGCCGTACCGTCGGTCCTGGGCATGCTGACCTACGTTCGGAGGAGGACCTCGGGGGCGGGAGGGAGCGCAGGGATGCGCAAAGGGGCGGCACTCGTCTTCACGGGGGCGGTCGCGATGTCACTGGTCCTCGCCGGCTGCACCGGCGAGGGCGCGACGCAGGGGAGGGACAGGGGATCTGCCGCGCCGTCAGGCGGTGCACGGGACGCGGGGGCACCGTCGGAGCGGCCCCGCGCGGCGCCCCGGCCGCCGAGGTCGGTGGCCGCGCTCGGCGACTCCATCACGCGCGGCTTCCACGCCTGCAAGCCGCTGTCCGACTGCCCGGAGAAGTCCTGGTCGACGGGCGACTCACGGGAGGTGGACAGCCTCGCGCAGCGGCTGCTGGACAAGCCGTCGGGGCACACCTGGAATTTCGCCCGTTCGGGCGCGCACGTGGCGGATCTGCCGGTCCAGACGGGCGAGGCCATCGCCCGCCGCCCGGATCTCGTGACCATCCTCATCGGCGCCAACGACGCCTGCACGGACAGCGCGGCGGGCATGACGCCGGTGGCGGACTTCCGCACGGCGGTGGCGGACTCGCTGGACCGGCTGGCGTCCGACTTGCCGCGGACGCAGGTGTACGTCTCCAGCGTGCCGAGCCTGATGCGGCTGTGGGAGGTGGGCCGGGACAACGTGGTGACCCGGCAGATCTGGTCGCTGGGCATCTGCCGGTCGATGCTGGAGGACCCCACCGACCTCGGTGCGACGGCGAGCGACCGGCGCGAGGCGGTGCACGACAGGGTGCGGGAGTTCAACGCGGTGCTCCAGGGCGAGTGCGGAGAGCACCCGTTGTGCGTCTACGACGACGGGGCGGCCTTCGAGTACGCCTTCACGGGTGAGCACCTCAGCCGCTGGGACTCCTTCCACCCGGACGAGGACGGGCAGCACGTCCTGGCGGAGATCGCGTACGAGAAGCTCCGCGAGGCCCGCGTGGTGCGGTAGGCGCCCGGCGGCGGGGCGGGCGGGCGTCGGGGTCGGCGCGGGAGCGTGGGAGGCCCTGCGGGACGCATAGGGTTTTGTCATGGCCGAGACTTCCCTGCCCCCGCCCCTGCCCCTGCCCGACGCCGCGCCGGCGTCCTCCGTCACCGCCGAGCCCTTCGGGAAGCTCCCCGACGGCACACCCGTCGAGCGGTGGACGCTGGTCGCGGGCGGCACCCGGGTGCGGGTGCTGTCGTACGGCGGGATCGTGCAGTCCGTGGAGGTGCCGGACAGGGCCGGGCGGTACGCGAACGTGGCGCTGGGCCCGGCGACCGTGGAGGGGTACGTCGAGCACTCCGACCCGTACTTCGGCGCCCTCATCGGGCGGTACGCCAACCGCATCGCGGGCGCCTCGTTCGTCCTCGGCGACCGCACCTACGCGCTGCCCGCCAACGACGGCCCCAACTGCCTGCACGGCGGTTCCCGCGGCTTCGACAAGCGGGTGTGGGCCGTCACCGAGGCCCCGGCCGCGCCGGGGGCCGCCGCGCTGCTGCTCTCCCGCACGAGCCCGGACGGTGAGGAGGGCTTCCCCGGCACGCTTGAGGTGCGCGCGACGTACACGGTGACCGCCGAGGGGGCGCTGCGCTTCGACTACGAGGCGACGACCGACGCCCCGACCGTGGTGAGCCTGACGAACCACACCTACGTCAACCTCGACGGCGAGGGCAGCGGCAGCATCGAGGACCACCGGCTGCGCATCGACGCAAGCCGGTTCACGGTCAACTCCCCCACGTCGACGCCGACCGGCGAGATCGCGGACGTGGCGGGCACGCCGTTCGACTTCCGCACCGCGCGTCCCGTGGGCGCGCACCTGCGCTCCGGGCACCCCCAGTTGCTGATAGGCCGCGGATACGACCAGAACTTCGTGCTCGACAAGGGCGTGACCGCCCGTCCCGAGCCCGTGGCCGAGGTCCGTTCGCCGGCCTCGGGCCGGGGGCTGCGGGTGCTGACGACCGAGCCCGGCCTGCAGCTCTACACCGCGAACTTCGTCTTCCCGACGTTCACAGGGCCGTCCGGGCGCACGTACCGTCCGGGCGACGGCCTCGCGCTGGAGACCCAGCACTTCGCCGACTCCCCCCACCACCCGCACTTCCCCTCGACCGAGCTGCGGCCCGGCGAAAATTACCGTTCGGCCACTATCTACGAGTTCACCGTGCACTGACCGTTGACAGCCGCCCGCGCGCCTCCTTACTGTCACGCCAGCATTTCGAACGCGTGACGAAATACCGAACGCGGTGAAGGAGTCATCAGCCGTGCGCATCACCGGAATCAGCACGCACGTCGTCGGCACTCCCTGGCGGAATCTGACCTACGTCCAGGTGCACACCGACGAGGGCCTGACCGGGGTCGGCGAGACCCGCATGCTGGGACGCACCGACGCCCTGGTCGGGTATCTCCGCGAGGCCGAGGCGAACCACATCGCGGGCTCCGACCCGTTCGCGATCGAGGATCTGGTCCGCCGGATGAAGTACGGCGACTTCGGCCGGGCGGGCGAGATCGTCATGTCGGGGATCGCGTGCGTGGAGACGGCCTGCTGGGACATCAAGGGCAAGGCGCTCGGCGTGCCGGTGTGGCAGCTTCTGGGCGGCGCGGTCACCGACCGGGTCAAGGCGTACGCCAACGGCTGGTACACCACCGAGCGCACGCCCGAGGCGTACCACGAGGCCGCCCGCCGGGTGGTCGAGCGCGGCTACCGGGCGCTGAAGATCGACCCGTTCGGCGCGGGCCGCTTCGAACTGGACCACGCCGAGTCCCGCTACGCGGTCTCCCTCATCGAGGCCGTACGCGACGCGGTCGGCGACGACACCGAGCTGATGCTGGAGATGCACGGACGCTTCTCCCCGGCGACGGCGGTGCGGCTGGCCCGGGAGCTGGCGCCGTTCCGGCCCGCGTGGCTGGAGGAGCCGGTGCCGCCGGAGAACCTCAAGGCGCTGGCGAAGGTGGCCGGGCGGGTGGACCTGCCGGTGGCGACCGGGGAGCGGATCCACGACCGGATCGAGTTCCGCGAGCTGTTCGAGAGCCAGGCCGCGGACATCGTGCAGCCGGACGTGGGGCACATCGGCGGCATCCTGGAGACGCGCAAGCTCGCCGCCACCGCCGAGACCCACTACGTGCTGCTCGCGCCGCACAACGTCGGGGGGCCGGTGCTGACCGCGGCCTCCCTGCAGGTCGGGTTCTGCACCCCGAACTTCAAGGTCCTGGAGCACTTCAACGACTTCGCCGACGCGGAGATCAAGAAAGTCGTCAAGGGCGCCCCCGAGGTGGTCGACGGCTACTTCACCCGCTCCGAGGCGCCGGGCCTGGGCGTGGAGCTGGACACCGACGCGGCGGCGGAGTTCCCCCAGCAGCGGGCGCACTTCGACCTGTGGGCGGAGGGCTGGGAGAAGAGGAACCCCGATGGCTGAGTCACACCGCGCGGTCGTGCTGCGCGAACCGGGGCGGGCGCACATCGAGAGCGTGCCGTCACCGCCGCCCGGCCCGGGCGAGGTCCGGGTGCGGGTGTACGCGGCCGGAGTGTGCGGCAGCGACCGTGAGCTGTACGACGGCACCCGGCCCGAAGGGTACGTCACCTACCCGCTGACGCCCGGTCACGAGTGGTCGGGAACCGTCGAGGCCGTCGGGCCCGGCGTCGACGGGGCGCTGGCCGGGCGGCGGGTGGTCGCCGAGGGGTTCCGCTGCTGCCAGGTGTGCGCGCGCTGCCGGGCCGGCGAGACGAATCTGTGCGCCGGGCCGTACGACGAGACGGGGTTCACCCGCGCCGGGGCGTTCGCGGAGACCGTCACCGTGCCGGCGCGGCTGCTGCACGTCCTGGACGACGACGCCGACCTGCGCGCCGCCGCGCTGCTGGAGCCGGCGGCCGTGACCGCGGCGGCGGTGCTGCGCGCAGGGCCGCTGCCGGGCGAGCGGGTGGCCGTCGTCGGGGGCGGGACGCTGGGGCTGCTGGCGGTGCAGTTGCTCGCCGGGTACGCGCCGGCGGAGCTGCTGGTGGTGGAGCCGCGGGCGGAACGGGCCGAGGTGGCGCGGGCGTTCGGCGCACGGGCGGTGGCTCCCGACGCCGCCGCGGACCTGGCGGGGGCGTACGACATGGTGGTGGAGACGGCGGGTGCGGCGCGCTCGGCCGTGGCCGCGGTGGAGCTGGTACGCCGCGGCGGACGGGCCGTCGTCGCCGGCATCCCGCCGGGCGGTGCGGCGGGCGTCGACCCGGTGGACCTGTCGATGCGCCAGATCGCCGTGTACGGCGTCTTCGGCGCCTCGTCGGCGGCGTGGTCGTTCGCGGTGCGCGCGCTCGGGGCCGGGCTGCTGGACCCGGCGGCGCTGATCACGCACGAACTTCCCCTGGACGCGTACGAGAAGGCCGTCGGCCTGGTCGGCGGCGGGGATCCCGCGGTCGGCAAGGTGCTGCTGCGGCCGTAGTCACGAGGGCGGCCGTCCCGGGCCGCTGCTCCACCGGATCGAACCGAACCTGGTTCGACCTACCGAACGAAGGAGTCCCGTTGCCTCACGCACCCGGTGAACCGGCCCTCGGCCGCCTCGGCTTCGGCGCCCCGCCGTCCGACCCGGCCGACACCTCGCCCCACGCCTTCCCCGACGGCGGCCGGTGGCGCACCGAAATCCCGTCCGTGGAAGGCCCGGAGGCGCTGGCCGCCGTGCTGAAGGAGAGCACCCGCCTCGGCGTCCCGGTCCACCGGATCAGCCAGGGCAGCGGTGTGTGGATGCTCACCGACACCGAGATCGCCGACATGGTCGCGGCCTGCGCGGCACACGACATCGAGCTGTGCCTGTTCACCGGCCCGCGCGGCACCTGGGACACCGGCGGGGCCACCCGCAGCCCCTCCGGCGGCGCCGGCCTGCGGGCCCGCGGGCACGACCAGCTCGCCGGCTGCGTGGAGGACGCCCTGCGCGCGGCCCGACTGGGCGTGAGGTGTTTGCTCGTCGCGGACGAGGGCGTGCTGTGGCTGCTGCACGGGCTGCGCGAGTCCGGCGAGTTGCCCGCGGACACCACGTTCAAGGTCTCCGCGCTCGTCGGTCCGGTGAACCCCGCCGCGTACGCGGTGTGGGAACGGCTCGGCGCCGACTCGCTCAACATCCCCTCGGACCTGTCGCTCCAGCAGCTCACCGAGATCCGCCGGACCAGCGCGGCGCCGATGGACCTGTACGTGGAGGCGCCCGACGACCTCGGCGGCATCGTGCGGATGTACGATGCCGCCGAGCTGATCCGCCGCGGTTCGCCGCTGTACCTGAAGTTCGGCCTCTCCAAAGCCCCCGGGATCTACCCGTACGGCGCCCACATGCGCGAGACGGTGATCGCCACCGCGCGCGAACGGGTGCGCCGCGGACGCCTGGTCCTGGACCTGCTCGACCGGCTCGGCGCGGGCGGGGCGATGTCGCCGCCCGGGTCCCGGCTTCCCGGCGACCTGCTCCGGTTCCCCGCCCCCGTCTCCGTATCCGCACCCGAAGGGATCTGACCACCATGCGAATCTCCCGAGCCGCGCACCTGCGCACCGCCGCCGCCGCGTCCGTGTTCGTCCTCGCCCTGGCCGCCTGCGGCCAGGACAGCGAGGGCGGCAGCGAGGAGAAGAAGGACTCCTCGGAGGGCGGCACGATCGGCATCGCCATGCCCACCAAGTCCTCGGAGCGCTGGATAGCCGACGGCGAGAACATGGTCAAGCAGTTCGAGAAGGCGGGGTACGAGACCGACCTGCAGTACGGCGAGGACAAGGTCGAGAACCAGGTCTCGCAGATCGACAACATGATCACCAAGGGTGTCGACGCGCTCGTCGTGGCGGCCATCGACAACACCTCGCTGACGGAGGTGCTGGCCGACGCCAAGGAGGCGGACATCCCCGTCATCGCGTACGACCGGCTGATCCTGGAGACGGAGAACGTCGACTACTACGCCTCGTTCGACAACGAGCGGGTCGGCCGCCTCCAGGGCCAGTACATCGCGGACGCGCTGAAGCTGGAGGAGAACAAGGACGAGAAGTTCAACATCGAGCTGTTCGCGGGCTCCCCCGACGACAACAACACGCGCTACTTCTTCAACGGCGCCATGTCCGTGCTCCAGCCGTACCTGGACTCCGGGCAACTGACCGTGCGCTCCGGCCAGACGAAGCTGAACCAGGTCACCACCCTGCGCTGGGACGGCGCCGCCGCGCAGAAGCGCATGGACGACCTGCTCAGCGGCAACTACGGCAACGAGGACGTGCACGCCGTGCTGTCGCCGTACGACGGCATCTCCATCGGCGTGCTCTCCGCGCTCAAGGGCGCCGGCTACGGCAGCGGCGGCAAGGAACTGCCGGTGGTCACCGGGCAGGACGCGGAACTCGCCTCGGTGAAGTCCATCATCGCCGGCCAGCAGACCCAGACCGTCTACAAGGACACCCGCAAGCTGGCCGCCCAGGCCGTGCAGATGACCGACGCGGTGCTCACCGGCGGCAAGCCCGAGGTCAACGACACCGAGACCTACGACAACGGCACCAAGGTCGTCCCCGCGTACCTGCTGGACCCGGTCAGCATCGACAAGACCAACACCGACCTGCTCGTCGAGGAGGGCTACTACCAGGCCGGAGACCTGAAGTGACCGCTCCCGTCCTGGAGATGCGCTCCATCACCAAGACCTTCCCCGGGGTCACGGCACTCTCCGACGTCAGTCTCACCGTCGCCCCCGGCGAGATCCACGCCGTGTGCGGCGAGAACGGCGCCGGCAAGTCCACCCTGATGAAGGTCCTGAGCGGAGTGCACCCGCACGGCAGCTATCGGGGGGACATCCTCTTCGAGGGCGAACCGTGCGCCTTCAAGGACATCAGGGCCAGCGAGGACCGCGGCATCGTCATCATCCACCAGGAGCTGGCCCTGGTGCCGTACCTGTCCATCGCCGAGAACATCTTCCTCGGCAACGAGCAGGCCCGGCGCGGCATCATCTCCTGGAACGAGACGCTGCGGCACGCCGCGGCGCTGCTGAAGCGGGTCGGGCTGGGCGGCGAGAAGCCGCAGACCCGGATCGCCGACATCGGCGTGGGCAAGCAGCAGCTCGTGGAGATCGCCAAGGCGCTCTCCAAGGAGGTGAAGCTGCTCATCCTCGACGAGCCGACCGCCGCGCTCAACGACGAGGACAGCCGCAAGCTGCTCGACCTCATCCGGGAGTTCAAGCGGCAGGGCATCGCCTGCATCCTCATCTCGCACAAGCTCAACGAGGTCCGGCAGGTCGCCGACTCGGTGACCATCCTGCGCGACGGACGGACGATCGAGACGCTCGCCGTGCGCTCCGGCGAAGGCGCTGCCGGGAGCGGAAAGAACGGGGACGGGGGCGGCCTGTCGGAGGACCGCATCATCCGCGGGATGGTCGGCCGGGATCTCGACCACCGTTTCCCGGAACGCTCGCACTACCGCGGCGAGGACGCGGGCACGGTCGCGCTGTCGATCGAGAACTGGACCGTGCGCCATCCCATCGACCACGAGCGCAAGGTGGTCGACGACGTCTCGATCGAGGTCGGGCGCGGCGAGATCGTCGGCATCGCGGGGCTGATGGGAGCGGGCCGCACGGAGCTGGCGATGAGCGTCTTCGGGCGTTCCTACGGCCGCTACGAGTCCGGCACGGTCCGGGTCGACGGCCGCGAGGTCGACACCGGCAGCGTGCCGGACGCGGTGCGGCACGGCATCGCGTACGTCACCGAGGACCGCAAGACGTTCGGCCTCAACCTCATCGAGAACGTCATGCGCAACATCACGCTCTCCTCGCTGCCGAAGCTGGTCCGCCGCGGCGCGGTCGACGAGCACGAGGAGCGGCGGGTCGCCGAGGACTACCGCACCTCGATGAACATCAAGACCCCGACGGTCTTCGAGCCGGTCAACCGGCTGAGCGGCGGCAACCAGCAGAAGGTCGTGCTCAGCAAGTGGATCAACGCCGACCCCGAGGTGCTGCTCCTCGACGAGCCCACCCGCGGCATCGACGTGGGGGCGAAGTACGAGATCTACACCGTCATCGACCAACTGGCCGCCCGCGGCAAGGCGGTGGTCTTCATCTCCTCGGAGCTGCCCGAGCTGCTGGGGATGTGCGACCGGATCTACACCATGACCGCGGGCCGGCTGACCGGTGAGGTGCCGCGCGCCGAAGCCACCCAGGAAGTTCTCATGCGCCACATGACCACGCACGTAAGGGACGAAGGATGAGCAGCCCGGTGAACACCCAGAAGCGCGGCACCTCCCCCGCCGCGCCTCCCGCGGGCGGACCCGGCGGTGCGCTCGCCGCCGCGCTGCTGAACGCGATGCGCACCAACATGCGCCAGTACGGCATGCTCGTCGCGCTCGGGCTGATCGTCGTGCTGTTCCAGATATGGAGCGACGGCACCCTGCTGCTGCCCCGCAACGTCTCCAACATCGTCCAGCAGAACAGCTACATCCTGATCCTGGCCATGGGCATGATGATCGTGATCATCGCCGGGCACATCGACCTCTCGGTGGGCTCGCTGGTGGCGTTCGTCAGCGCCATGTCGGCCGTGATGATGGTCAACCACGACTTCCCGTGGCCGCTCGCCCTGACGGTCTCGCTGCTCATCGGCGCCGTCGCCGGGGCCTGGCAGGGGTTCTGGATCGCGTACGTCGGCATACCGTCGTTCATCGTGACCCTGGCGGGCATGCTGATCTTCCGCGGGCTCACCCAGATCGTCCTCGAAGGCAAGTCGCTCTCGCCGTTCCCCAAGGGCTTCCAGAACATGGCCCAGGGCTTCCTGCCCGAGGTCGGGCCCGATACCAACTACCACAACCTCACGCTGCTCCTCGGTATCGCGGTCGGCCTGTTCCTGCTGTGGCGGGAGTGGCGGGACCGGCGCCGCCAGCTCTCCTTCGACCTCGACGTGCTGCCGCACCCGCTGTGGCTGGCCAAGTGCGCGTTCATCGTCGCGGCGGTCGCCGTCGCGACCCTCATGCTGGCCAGCTACCGGGGCGTCCCGGTGGTGCTGCTCATCATGGCCGGGCTGCTGATCTCGCTCGGCTACGTGATGCGCAACGTGGTGGTCGGCCGGCACGTCTACGCCCTCGGCGGCAACAAGGCCGCGGCCAAGCTGTCGGGCGTGAAGGACAAGCGGGTCACCTTCCTCGTCTTCGTCAACATGGGCGTGCTCGCCGCGCTCGCGGGCTGCGTCTACGCGGCCCGCCTGAACGCGGGCGTCCCCAAGGCCGGCGAGATGTTCGAACTCGAGGCGATCGCGGCGGCGTTCATCGGCGGCGCGTCGATGAGCGGCGGCATAGGCACGGTGTTCGGAGCGGTCATCGGCGGCCTGGTGCTGGGGGTGCTCAACAACGGCATGTCGCTGGTGGGCCTCGGCACGGACTACCAGCAGGTCATCAAGGGGCTGGTGCTGCTGGCGGCGGTGGGCTTCGACATCTGGAACAAGCGCCGGGCGGGGGCATAGCCCCGTGGCCGGTGTTCCCCGAACCGATTTACCCTGACGAGGAGCTGTATCACGATGACCACGAACCGACGCGCGGCCTCGACGGCCGCGGCCCCGAGCAGACGGACCGCGCTCGCCGCCACGGCCGGCGGACTGGCCGCCGCGGGCCTGGCGGCCCCGAGGACCGCGAGCGCCGCGACCCGTACCCGCGGGCCCGTGCGCGAGCCGTTCGGCCGGCTGGCCGACGGCACCCGTGTGGACCGCTGGACACTCGCCAACGGCGGCACCCGGCTGAAGGTGCTGTCCTACGGCGGCATTGTGCAGTCCCTGGAGCTGCCGGACCGGCGCGGCCGGTACGCCAACGTGTCGCTGGGCTTCGACAACCTCGACGACTACGTGGCCCTGAGCCCGTACTTCGGCGCCCTCATCGGCCGCTACGGCAACCGCATAGCCGCCGGCCGCTTCACCCTCGACGGCCGGACGCATCAACTGCCGCTCAACGACGGCGACCACAGCCTGCACGGCGGCGACAAGGGCTTCGACAAGCGGGTGTGGGACGTCGAGCCGTTCACCTCCGCGGAGGGCCCGGGCCTGACCCTGCGGTACGTCAGCGTGGACGGCGAGATGGGCTACCCCGGGACACTGACCACCCGGGTCGACTACACCCTCACCGATGACGGCGACTGGCGGATCGACTACCACGCCACCGCCTCCGCGCCGACCGTCGTGAACCTCACCAGCCACGTCTACTTCAACCTCGCCGGCGAGGGCAGCGGTGACGTCTACGACCACGAGCTGCGCATCGCCGCCTCCCGCTACACCCCCGTCGACGCCGGCCTGATCCCCACCGGCGAGCTGGCCCCGGTCGCCCGCACCCCCTTCGACTTCCGCCGCTCCAAGACCATCGGCGCCGACCTGCGCGACGACCACGAGCAACTGCTGTACGGCAAGGGCATCGACCACAACCTGGTCCTGGACAAGGGGATCACGCGCGCCCCCGAGCGCGTCGCCACGGTCCGGGAGCCCTCCTCGGGCCGCACGATGAGCATCGCCACCACCGAGCCCGGACTGCAGTTCTACAGCGGCAACTTCCTCGACGGCTCCTTCGCGGGCACCTCGGGCCGGGTCTACCGCCAGGGCGACGGCTTCTGCCTGGAGACCCAGCACTTCCCCGACTCCCCGAACCAGCCGTCGTTCCCCAGCACGGTCCTGCGCCCCGGCGACACCTACCACTCCACCACGGTTCACTCCTTCGCCGCGGACTGACACCGCCCCCGCCCCGCCCCGCGGTCGCCTTGCGTCCCGCGGGGCGGGGCTCGTCGGCGCTCCACGGCGGATGCCGTGCCCAACGCGCCGTCCACCGCGTGGCCTTGACGGTGGGGGAGGGGATCACTACCTTCCGAGACATTCACAAGCTTGGACGCTGTTCGCAATTCCGAACGGGCTCCCCGGGCCGTCATGCCAGGGGGAGCGCACCTCCGAGGAGCGATGGGGAGTCGGGTTCATGTCGGTGAGTCGACGGGTGTTCCTGGGTGCGGCCACGGCGGGCGTGGCGCTGGGAACCGACGCGAGCGGGACCGCGAGGGCGCTGGGTGCGCAGGTGGCGCCCGGCGCTCCCGCCGGGAAACGGGACGAGGACTACGACGGATCAGCCCTGTGGCTGCGCTACGTGCCCGTCGGGGACCCGGAGCTGCTCAGTGAGTACCGGCGCCAGGTCACCGCGGTCGTCGTGGAGAACGCCGAGCTGAACAAGTCGTACCGCCACACGCCGGACCTGAGCATGGCTCCGGGATCGACCGAGCGGCTGATGACGTCCACCCTGGAGGCGGCCAGGGAGGAGCTGGTCCGGGGGCTCAGCGGGCTGCTGGACCGCCCGGTACGGACGGCCCGCGGGCAGGGCAAGGAACTGCCGGACGGCGCCGTCGTCGTAGGGACCAGGGAGAGCTCGCCGGCCGTGAGCCGGCTCGTTCCGGCCGGCGACCTGGAAGGCGTGGGCCGCGACGGCTTCGTCATCAGGTCGGTGGCACAGAAAGGGCGGACGTTCACCGTCATCGCGGGCACCACCGAGGTGGGCGCGCTGTACGGCGCCTTCGCGTTCCTGCGGCGCATCCAGACGCACAAGCCCCTCACGGCACTCGCCCTCACCGAGACCCCCAGGGTCGCGAACCGCCATCTGAACTACTGGGACACCGAGCGTCTCTACGCCGGCAACGACGAGCCGGGCACGGGCGGGCTGAACGGCGAGAACGGTGCGATCTTCAACTTCGCCGCCACCGGCGCCAGCGCCGGGCTGAACCTTCCGGTCGTCCTCGACCGCTATCTCGTGGCGGCACGGGCGATGGCCTCCGTCGGGATCACCGGCATCACCATCAACAACGTCAATGCCAACAACTCCTACCTCACGGACGCGTACATCGCGCAGGAGGCCGCGCTGGCCGACGCGCTGCGGCCGTACGGGATCCGGCTCGCCCTCTCCATCAGATACGCGGCGCCCCTCGACAGCCGGTTCGCGCCGGACACGCTCACCGAGGAGCAGATGGCGCCCACCGACCCCGCCTTCCGGGACTGGTGGACCCGTAAGGCCCGGCGGATACAGGAGTCCATACCGGACTTCGCCGGCTTCACCGTGAAGGCCAACTCCGAGGGACAGCCCGGCCCCCAGGACTTCGGCTACGACCACGGCGACGGCGCCAACGGCATGGCAGCCGCGGTGGCGTCCCTCGGTCTGAAGATCTACTGGCGGACCTTCGTCTACAACCCCGACGTGGACAGCGACCGGCTCAAGCGCGCCTACCTGGAGTTCGGCCACATCGACGACGAGCCCCAGCCCGACGGAACCAACGGCCGCTTCCTGGACAACGTGTTCCTCCAGACCAAGAACGGGCCCCTCGACTTCCAGGCCAGGGAGCCCGTCCACCCGATGTTCGGCCGGATGGAGAACACCAACCAGGCCATCGAGCTCCAGATCACCCAGGAGTACACCGGCCAGAACCGGATGCTCTGCTTCCTCGCTCCCATGTGGGAGGAGATCTTCAAGACCGACACCCACGCCACGGACGAGCAGGGCGAACTGCTCGACAAGCGCCTGGTCGGCCATGTCGTGGAGGGATCGGCCCAGAACCATGCGGACACCGCCATCGTCGGCGTCGCCAACCTGGGCAACGCGGACAACCTGACCGGCCATCACTTCTCCCAGGCCAACCTGTACGCCTTCGGCCGCCAGGCGTGGGACTGGACACTGGACTCCGCGGACATCGCCGACGACTGGGTGAGGATGACCTGGAGCAACCGCCGGAACGTCGTCGACGCGGTCGTCTCCATGATGATGGGCTCCTGGGAAGCGCTGGTCAGTTACCAGACGCCGCTCGGCATCGCCCACCAGTTCACCGCCGACGTGCACTACGGCCCCGGCCCTTCGGAATCGCACCTCCCGCGCGACGACTGGAACCCCGTCTACTACAACAAGGCCGACAGCGTCGGGCTGGGCTACGACCGCTCCCCCACCGGAAGCGACCTCACCGCCCAGTACTTCCCCGCCCTGGGGGCGGAGTACGGGGACATCGGCACCGTGCCGGAGAACCTGATGATGTGGTTCCACCACGTGCCCTGGGACCACCCCATGCGCAGCGGCAGGATCTTCTGGGACGAACTTGTCCACCACTACTACGCGGGGGTCCGGTACGTCGGCGACATGCGACGGACCTGGGACTCCCTGGAATCCGAGATCGACGCCCGCCGCTTCGCCGAGGTCAGGGCGAAGCTGGCGCTCCACGAGACGGACGCCGCCGACTGGCGGGACACCTGCGTGGGCTACTGGCAGAAGTTCAGCGGCAGGCCGATCCGCGAGAAGGGCTGACGAGCGCGGGCGGGCGGCCGTCCCGGCCGGCAAGGGGGGCCGGCCGACTCCACGGCGGCGAAGCCGAGCCGCGCGGCCTCCAGGTCGCCGCCGGTCCGGAACGTTCCCGCCGTCAGCCGTGCCTCACCCCGCGAACGGCGCCTGCGGCAGCCCGCGGCCCGCGTCCGGAAGGACCAGCAGCGACCCCGCCAGCGGGTGATCGTCCTCCAGCGACGAGGAGGTGAGGTACAGGTCGGTCAGCTCCGGGCCGCCGAACGCGCAGGAGGTGGGGCGGCGTACGGGCACGTCCACCGTGCGGTCCAGGGTGCCGTCCGGGGCGTACCGGCGGACGGCGGCACCGTCCCACAGCGCGACCCACACGTACCCCTCGGCGTCCACGCACAGCCCGTCCGGCGAGCCCGGGGTGTCCTCGATCGTGACGAACGGGCGCCGCCCGGTGACCTCGGCGCCGTCGGTGTCGAAGACGTCGATCCGGCCGGTGGGGGTGTCGGCGTAGTACATCAGCCCGCCGTCCGGGCTCCAGCCGGTGCCGTTGCTGACGGTGACGTCGTCCAGGACGACGGTCTGCGCGCCGTCGCCGGTGACGCGGGCCAGGGTGCCGCCGCCGGGGGCGGAGTCGTAGCGCATGGTGCCGGCCCACAGGGCACCGTCCGGGGCGACCATCGCCTCGTTGCCGCGTCGGCCGGCGACCGGCTCGTGGAGGAGCCAGCGGAACGCGCCGTCCGCGTCGTAGAGCCCGACGCCGTCACGCAGGTTGACCACGTAACCGGCGCCGCCGGCGCGCGGCTTGGCGGATCCCACGTGCTGCTCGGTGGCCTGCACGGTGCGCCGGCCGGTGCCCGGGTCGTACGTGTGGATGCGGGCGCCCAGGATGTCCACCCAGATCAGCCGGCCGGCCGCGGGATCCCACGTGGGCCCCTCGCCCAGCTCGGCGCGCGTGCGTACGGCCACGTCCAGCATCGTCACCTGGCTCCTCCCCGGGTACGTCCCGGCTCTCGTCGCCGGGCACGTCCCCGGCTGATGCGTCTCACATCCCCGCGCCCCGGTGGCCCAGCCGCTCGGACAGCCTGCCCGCGCCCTTCGCGGCCAGCCCCGCCAGCTCGTCCCTGCGCTCGGCGCTCCACCGGATCATCGGCACCGAGATGCTGAGCGCGGCGACGACCCGGCCCGCGGAGTCGTGCACCGGGGCCGCCACGCAGCTCACGTCCGGGTTGGACTCGCGCTCCTCGACGGCGATGCCCCGCGCCCGCACCTCGGCGAGGTGGCGGCGCAGCTCACGTACGGAGGTGTAGCTGCGGTCCGTCATCGCCGCCAGCGGCCGGTTGTCCGGCAGCCGCGCGTCGAGCGACTGCTCGGGCAGCGAGGCGAGGAGCATCTTGCCGACGGCGGTGCAGTGGGCGGGTAGCTGGCGGCCGGTGGCGGAGACCATCCGTACCGCGCGGGTGCTGTCGACCTTCGCGATGTAGATGACGTCCGTGTCCTCCAGGATCGCGATGTGCACGGTCTCGTCGCAGGTCTCGGCGACCTCGCGGGCGACCTCGCGGCCCTCGGCGGCCAGGTCGAGCTGCTCGCCGAAGGTGCTGCCGAGCTGGTACGTGCGCACCCCCAGGCGGTAGCGCCCCGGCTGGCCGGGGACCGCGCTGAGGTAGGAGCGGGCGGCGAGGGTGGTGACCAGCTCGTGCACGGTGGTCCTCGGCAGGCCGAGCTTGCGGGTGATCTCGGGTGCGGAGAGCGTCGTGTCCCGGTCGAGGAAGAGCTCTAGGATATCGAGAGCGCGCGTCACGGCCGGTACGAGTCGCCCCATGCGTGCTCACCCACCCCATCAAGGTCCGAAATCTCGGCCAGTTATCGAAATGACGGACGCAGCGTAACGCCCGGCCTCAACGCCGGGCAATGGGCCGAGTCAGAGATCGAGGTGCATGCAGTGCAGGCCGACCAGGCCCTCCGTGGGGTGACGGAAGGAGCGGGGCTGGGTGCCGGTGATGCGGAAGCCGAGGGATTCGTAGAGCTTGACGGCGTAGATGTTCGTCTCGACCACGGCGTTGAACTCCATGGCAAGGAAGCCGCGGGCGCGGGCCCAGCGCAGGGAGTCCTCGCACAGCGCGCGGCCGACGCCGCGCGCGTGCCGGTCCGGGTCGACCATGTAGCTGGCGCTTGCGACGTGGTCGCCGTTGCCCTGGCGGTTGGCGTTCATCTTGGCCGAGCCCACGATCAGGCCCTCGTCGTCGATGGCGACGGTCGTACGGTCCGGGGGCGGCGGCAGCCATACCTCGCGGCCCTGCTCGGCGCTCATGTCCAGCGCGTAGGGATAGGTCTCGCCGGCGGCGACGATCCGGTGGAAGAAGGGCCAGATGGCGGGCCAGTCGTCGGCGGTGGCATCCCTGATCAGCATGGGCTCAGCATGCCGGGGGCGTGCGGGCGGCGCCACCGGTTTGTTCCGGGCGGGGCGTAGAATGGCGGCTCACTCGAATATCCGTACAAATAGGGCGAAAGTAACGGCATGAGCGACAGGGGAGGCTCGCCGGCTCCGGCACCGGCGCCGGAGGCCGGCGACTGGCCCGCCCCCGCGGCCCTCAGCATGGAGCTGAACCACATGGGCAGCTTCGACTGGGACCTCGACCGCGGGCAGATGCACCTGGACAAGGGGGCCTTATGGGTGTTCGACCTGCGGCCGGAGGAGTATGACGGCGACCCGCAGGAGCTCAACTCGCGCGTCACCAAGGAGGAGAGCGCGCGGCTGGACGCGCTGCTCTCCCAGGCCATCGCGCAGGGCCGCCCCGCCTACAGCGCGTACCTGCGGGTGCAACTGCGCGACGGCTCGTCCCGCCTGGCGCACACCCAGGGCACCATCCTCCGCGACGAGAGCGGGCGGGCACGCCGCGTCATCGGCATGGTCCGCGACGCCACCTTGGAGCTGAACTACTCCGCGCAGCAGTTCGCGCTGGACCAGGAGCGGCGCCGGCAGACCGGCGTCGTGCAGCAGACCACGGCGGCACTGGCCAACGCCAGCTCCGTGCACGACGTGATCGGCGTGCTCGGCGGCGCGGAGGGGCTGGCCAGGCTCGGCGCGGTGAACATGGTCCTGGGGCTGGTGGACGCGGGGCGGATCCAGGTCATCGCCATCGGGGAGGGCGCGGAGTCGAAGATCGCCGACTACGTCCGGGTCGACGACCCGGGGCTGCCGCTGAGCGAAGTGGTGCGTACGGGCCGGCCGCGGCTGGTGCTCTCCCGGGCGGAGTTCGCCGCCGCGTACCCCCGGCTCTACCCGTACGCGGAATCCCTCGGCATCGACTCCGCCGCGTTCCTGCCGCTGATCGCCGAAGGGCGCGTCATCGGGGCGCTCGGGCTGTCCTACCGCGGCAAGCGGGCCTTCACGCCGGAGGAGCGCAACCTGCTGGTCGCCCTGAGCAGCGGCGTCGGGCAGAGCCTGCAGCGCGCCAAGCTGCACGACCGCGAACACGGCCTCGCCGAGGACCTGCAGCAGGCCATGCTGCCGCGCAGCATCCCCGAGGTGCCGGGCGCGGAGGTCGCCGTGCGCTACCGGGCCGCACACGAGGGTCAGGGCATCGGCGGGGACTGGTACGACGTGATCGCCCTGCCCGGCGACCGGGTCGGCGTCGTCATCGGCGACGTCCAGGGCCACGACACGCAGGCCGCCGCGGTGATGGGGCAACTGCGCATCGTGCTGCGGGCGTACGCGGGCGAGGGGCACACGCCGGCCACCGTGATGGCCCGGGCCTCGGAGTTCCTGCACGAGCTGGACACCGAGCGCTTCGCCACCTGCACATACGCGGAGATCGACCTGTCGACCGGCGCGATGCAACTGGTCCGCGCCGGGCACATCGACCCCCTCGTACGGCACGCCGACGGCGGCTGCCGCTCGCTCTCCGTGCCCGGCGGGCTGCCACTCGGGCTCTCCGCGACCTTCGGCCCGCTGGACTACCCCGTGACGACCATGGTCCTCGACCCCGGCGACGCGCTGCTGCTGTGCACCGACGGCCTGGTGGAGGTCCCCGGCGCCGACCTGGGCGACGGCATGGCGCAGCTCACGGAGCTGGTGCGCACCGGGCCGCCCGACATCTCCGAGCTGTCGGACCGGCTGTGCGAGGTGGTGGACGAGCGGCACATCCAGGACGACATGGCGCTGGTGATGCTGCGCCGCACCGCGGGCGACACCGCACAGCCCGGCAGCCGGCTGCGGCAGTACATCCCGGCCTCCGACCCCGACGCGCTCTCCGCCGCCCGGCACATGATCCGCAGCGCGGTGCGCTCCTGGGGCGCGGACGAGCGCGCGGACGAGATCGAGCTGGTCGCCGACGAGCTGATCACCAACGCGCTGCTGCACACCGACGGCCCGGCGGTGGTGACGATCCGCAGGATCAGCACGCCCGAGCCACGGCTGCGCATCGAGGTGGAGGACCGCTCCAGCGCGCTGCCCCACCGCCGCGAACCGGGCGAAGCGGGTGTCTCGGGCCGCGGGCTGATGCTGGTGGACATGCTGGCGGACGGCTGGGGCGTGGAGCCGCGCGGCAACGAGAAGTGCGTGTGGGCGGAGTTCGCCTGAAGCCCCCGCGCGCGGCCCCGCCGCGCGGCACCGGCGCGCACCGCCCGCGCACCGCCCGCGCGGCGCCGCGGGGCGCCACCGGACGGTGACTACTTGTCACCTGGTCGACAAAAATTCGCCATCGGTACCGCATCGTGTCCTCGGCGTGTCCGCACCGGACCGCCGCGGGCCGCGCGGGCGTGGCAAAGCCCCCGCCGCGGCCTCCGCGGCGGGGACGAATACCAGGTCAGCGACCGTCGAAGCTGATGAGCGGGACGTTGGGCTGCTCCGGCGTGGCGTTCAGCGCGGCCACCAGGCCGAGGGCGGCGCCCACGGCGAGAGCGGCGGCGGCGACGCTCGTCACCACGGCGGCTACCAGTCGGTTCTGCATGGACGCTGAGTGTGGGAGCAGCATTGACACCCTGTCAAGCACAGCCTTACGTTACCGACCCGTAGAACTTGCACCGCGGTGACAAACCAGCGTCCCAAACCAGCCCCTGCCGGGAGTGCAGCATGAGCCGCCGTACCGCGTCACCCCTGTCCCTCGTCCTGCTGGGGTTGGGCGTCTTCCTGCTCGTGCTCGCCCCCATGCTCGCCTTCTACGTGGAGCCGCGGGCCAAGCTCAATCCCGTCGACATCGAATCGACGACCTACTACGAGGGCACCGGGACCTTCTACGACACCGACGCGGGCAAGGAACGGGACAACCAGGAGCTGACGATCGTCCGCCGGGTGCTGGGCGACGTGGCGGCGAGCGACGACGACACCGCCGTCTGGGACGCGGCCACCGCCATCGACACCCCGCTGACGCGGGAGATCGACGATCCGCGCCGCTCCTTCCAGTTCACCACCGAGCGGTGGGTGATGGACCGCGAGACCAACCTCCCGGAACACTGCTGCGGCGAGGACACCGGCGTCGACGGCAAGCGGTTCGGCGGCGAGGCGTACCTGAAGTTCCCCTTCGACGTGGAGAAGCGCACCTACCGCTGGTGGGACAGCACCGCCCAGGACACCGTGCCGCTGAAGTACGCCGGCACGAAGGAGATCCAGGGCTACACCGGGCTCGCCTTCACCGGCGAGATCGAGCCCGTCAAGACCGGCACCCGGCAGGTGCCGGGCGTGATGGTCGGGCTGCCCGACAAGGACCAGGTGTTCGCCGACGAGTGGTACGCCAACGAGAAGATCGAGCTGGTCGTCGACGAGCGCACCGGCCGCATCATCTACGCCTCCATCGCCCCGAAGAAGACGCTGCGCCAGCCCGGCGGCGGCACCGACGAGATCACGCTGCTGCAGAGCGACGGCATCGAGTTCACCGAGGAGACCCAGAAGGAGCAGGTCGAGCTCGCCGACAAGGACAGCAGCAAGCTGGAGCTGGTCGGCGAGACCCTGCCGGTCGTCGCCCTCGTGGCCGGCTTCGTCCTCGCGGGACTCGGCGTGATGCTGCTGGTCCGCGGCGGCCGGCCGGACGAGCCGGACCACGACCGGGAGCCGGACGGCGTCCCGCCCCAGCCGGTCGCGGCCTGATGCCCCCCGTCCGCCACCCCCGTGGCGGGGACGCCGGTTCCCCCGGCCGGCGTCCCCGTCGCCCCCGTCCCCCCGACCGCCATGCCGCACTCCACGAACGGCCCTGAACCACCCGCCCGCACCCTGAGACGAGTTGGAGCACCGATGCCCCAGCACGTACCCCCGTCCCTGGACGCGGACGCGCTCCGGCGTACGCACCCGCACCCGGCCGGCGGCGTCGGCGCGCCCGCGAGCCGGGGCACGGAAGACCACGAGACAGACGGCCGCGCCCCCCGCGGCACCGAGGACCGTGACGCACGCGCGGCGCGCGGCGCCGACGGCCACCCCGCCGACGGCCACCCCGCCCGGCGGATCACCTTCCTGGCCCGGCGCGACCTCGGCAACCCCGCCGCCGGCGGCTCGGAACTGCTCGTGGACCGGCTCGCCGGCGGGCTGACCGACCACGGCCACCAGGTGACCCTGGTGTGCGGGGGCCCGGCGGCCTACCGCGACTACCGCGTCGTCTCCGCCGGCGGAGACGCCGGGCACTTCCTGCGCGCGCGCCGCGCGCTCTCCCGCCACGTCGGCGGCACCGACCTGCTGGTCGAGGTCTGCAACGGCATGCCCTACCTGGCGCCGCTGTGGCACAGCGGCCCGTCGCTCTGCCTGGTCAACCATGTGCACACCGAGCTGTGGGGGATGCGCTACCCCGGTCCCCTCGCCCGGCTCGGCCGCCGCCTGGAGCACTGGGCGCTCGCCGGCGCGCACCGCGGCAACCTGCTGGTCGCCGTCTCCTCCTCCACCGCCACCGCCCTGCGCAACATAGGCGTCGACCCCCAGCGGATACGGGTCGTCCACAACGGCGTGGAGGACCCGGGCCCGCTGCCGCCCAAGTCGCCGGAGCCGCTGTTCCTGGCGATGGGCCGGCTGGTGGAGTACAAGCGCATCGACCTGCTGCTGCGGCTGTGGGAGCGGGTGCGCCCGGTCACCGGCGGCCGGCTGGTCATCGTCGGCACCGGCCCCGAGCGCGGCCGGCTCGAAGCGATGGCGGGGCCCGGCGTGACATTCACCGGCCACGTCTCCGAGGGCGAGAAGCACCGTCTCCTCGCCTCCTCGTGGCTGCTTCTGCACCCCTCGCTGGTCGAGGGGTGGGGCCTGGTGGTGACCGAGGCGGCGGTGCGCGGCACCCCCGCGATCGGCTTCGACATCCCCGGCCTGCGCGACTCCATCCGCGACGGCCACACCGGCATGCTGGCGCGCGGCGAGAGCGCGTTCGCCGCCCACTGGTGTGCGCTGACGCTGAGCGAGGAGCGGCGCGCCGCCCTCGGTGCCGCGGCCCGGCAGCGCGCCACCCGGCTGAGCTGGGAGGCCACGGTGCGCGACTTCCGTACCGTCGCCGACGAGGCGCTCGCCCGCGCCGGACGGCACGAGAAGCGGAAGGGATGACGGCAGTGCGGGACCCCTCCATACGGCGGTCGGCCGCCCTCTTCCGCGCCTTCATGAAGGAGCAGGAGGACCCCGCGCACGCCTACAGCCTGCTCGCGCGGGACGCGGCGGACCAGGTCGAGCGGATCGAACCGCTCAAGGGCCGGCTGGTCGTCGACGTCGGCGGCGGCGGGGGCTGGTTCACGGAGGAGTTCCGCAGCCGCGGCGCCGAGGCGTACCTCTTCGACTGCGACGCCGGCGAGATGGCGGCCGGCTCGGAGGTGACCACCGGTGCCGTGGTCGCCGACGGCTATCTGCTGCCGCTCGCCGACGGCGTCGCCGACGTCGCGTTCTCCTCCAACGTGCTGGAGCACGTGGCAGACCCCGAGACCTTCCTCAGCGAGCTGATCCGGGTCACCAGGCCCGGCGGCCTGCTGTATGTGGCGTTCACCAACTGGCTCTCCCCCTGGGGCGGCCACGAGCAGGCGCCCTGGCACTACCTGGGCGCGGACCGGGCGCGCCGCCGCTACACGCGGCGCACCGGACGCGACCCGAAGCACACCCTGGGCGAGAACCTCTTCCCCCTTCACATAGGCCCCACGCTCAAGGCGGTACGGGCCCGGGACGACGTCGAGGTCGTCGCGGCCCGCTCCCGCTACTGGCCCTTCCTCGCCGAGGCCGTCGTCCGTGTCCCCGGCGTACGCGAGTTCGCCACCTGGAACCTTCTTCTCATACTCCGGCGGTGCCCATGACGCCCCATCCGACGACACTCCCCGCTACGCCGGCCACGCCCGGCAGGCCCTCCTCACCACCGCCCCCGGCGGGGCCGGAAGGGGCACGGCCGCCCGAGAGCCGGCGCAGTTGGCGCTGGCCGCTCGGCTTCTGGGCGCTCGCGTTCGTCGCCTGGCTCATCCCCTCCGCGGGGAAGACGACGTTCGAGACGAAGCTCGGCGTGGTGGTCGACCCGTGGAAGTTCGCCGGTGACCTCGGCGAGCTGTGGCACGACCAGAACGGCTTCGGCGGCATCCACGACCAGTACTTCGGCTACGCCTTCCCGATGCTGCCGTATTACCTGCTCACCGACCTGGTCCAGATGCCGACGTGGCTGGCCGAGCGGCTGTGGCTGTCGCTCGTGGTCACCGCCGCGTTCTGGGGCGCGCTGAAGCTGGCCGACCGGCTGGGCTTCGGCACCTCCGGGACCCGGGTGCTGGGCGCCGCCGCGTACGCGCTGTGGCCGGTGTTCACCATCATCGTCGGCTCCACCTCGGCCGGTGCGCTGCCCGGCGCGGTGCTGCCGTGGGTGCTGCTGCCGCTGCTCGACGAGCGGCTGACCCCGCGGGTCGCCGCCGCCCGCTCGGCGCTGATCATCCCGTTCATGGGCGGCGTCAACGCGGCGTCCACGCTGGCGGCGCTGCTGCCGGTGCTGCTGTACCTCTGCACCCGCACGGGCGCCCGCCGCGTGAAGCTGCTGGCGTGGTGGCTGCCCGGGGTGGTGCTGGCCTGTCTGTGGTGGATCGTGCCGCTGCTGCTCCTCGGTGTCTACGGCGAGAACTTCCTGCCGTTCATCGAGACCGCGCAGAACACCACGACGACCATGTCGGCGACCGAGGTGCTGCGCGGCACCGGCAACTGGGTCGCGTACCTGAACTTCGGCGAGGAGTGGCTGCCCGGCGGCTGGGCCGTGGCCACCGGCTGGCTGCCGATCCTGTCCTCCGCGCTCGCCGCCGGCCTGGGCCTCGCGGGTCTCGCGCGGCGTGACCTGCCCGAGCGCCGCTGGCTGGTGCTGACCGTGATGGTCGTCGCGCTGCTCACCCTGGCCGGCTACGGCGGCGCGCTGGGCGCCCCGTTCTCCGGCGGCGTGCAGGACGCGCTGGACAGTTGGCTGAGCCCGTTCCGCAACATCTACAAGTTCCAGCCCGGCCTGGCGCTCGCGCTCGCCCTGGGTCTCGCGCACGTCGTCGCGGTCGCCGCCGAGCGCCGCGGCTCCCGCGCCACACCGCGGCGCAGCGCGTGGGTGCCGGCGATCGCCTCCCTCGTGGTGCTGCCGGGGCTGGTGCTGCCGTACGCCAACGGTGACGTACTCCAGCCCGGCGCGTTCGACAAGCTGCCCAGGCACTGGGAGCAGACGGCGGACTGGCTGGAGGAGTACTCCCCCGACAGCCGGGCCCTGGTGGTGCCGGCGACCGCGCACGGCACCTACGAGTGGGGCAAGCCGATCGACCAGCCGCTGGACGTGCTCGCCGAGTCCCGCTGGGCGCAGCGCGACTACGTGCCGTTCGGCACGGCGGGTTCGCGGCGCGCGATGGACGCCGTCGACCAGGCGCTGATGACCGGCGGCGAGGTGCCGGGCCTGCAGGCGTTCCTCGCCCGCGCCGGCCTGCACTACGTCGTCGTCCGCAACGACCTCGACCCCGACCAGGTCGGCTACGTCCCGCCGACCACCGTGAAGCAGACCCTCACCTCCTCCGGCTACGAGAAGGTCGCCGAGTTCGGCCCCGAGCTGACCGGCGGTCGCATCCCCGAGGGCACGCCGCTGCAGATCGAGGGGCTGTTCTCGCGCCAGCGGGCGGTGGAGATCTACCAGCCCGCCGACGGCGAGGACCTGCGCCCCGGCGCGGCCGGCACGCTCAACGCCGCCGACACCGCCGTCCTCAGCGGCGGCCCGGAGTCGCTGCTGCAACTCGCCGCCGACCCCGACTGGCAGGGCCGCCCCGCGGTGCTCGCGGGCGACGCCCACCCGGGCGTCGACGAGCCGGCGGTCAAGGTGCAGGCGGACGGGCTGCGCCGGGCGGACACCCGGTTCGGCGTGGTCAACAACAACACCTCGTACACGTACACCGAGGACGAGAAGAACCCGTCGGAGAGCCTCCAGGACCCCGGTGACGAACCGCGGATGATCGTGCCGGAGCAGGGCGTCGAGCACCAGACGACCGCCGTCCTCGACGGCGCCGCCTCGGTGACCGCGTCGAGCAGCGGCAACTGGATGTTCCACCTGCCGCAGTTCGACCCGGTCAACGCCTTCGACGGCGTGGCGCAGACCGGCTGGGCCGAGGGCAACCCGGACACCTCCGAGGGTGAGTGGCTGCAGATCGACTTCACCGAGCCCACGAACCTGGAGGGCTCCCTCGACCTGACGCCGCTGCCCGGTGGCGGCATCCGGCCCGAGCCCGTCGAGGTCGAGGTGGAGACCCCGCGCGGCAGCGAGGTCAGCACGCTGCAGCCGGGTGGCCGGACGCAGAGCGTCAAGTCGCCCGAGGGGCAGGCGGAGTGGCTGCGGATCACCATCCGCAAGACCGAGGGCCACCGCACCGGCTTCGCCGGCGCCGGCTTCGCCGACGTCGAGATCCCCGGCGTCTCGCCGGTCAGCCGCCAGCTCCAGCTCCCCGCGGACGCCAAGCAGGTCGCGGCCGACGCGGAGCAGATCTCCCTGCACCGCGGCAGCAACCTCGGCGGTCTCAACCCGGCGGCGGCCGAGACGGGCATGCAGCGGCGCTTCGAGTCCGGCGCGGGCGAGTACACCGTCACCGGCAGCGCGCTCCCGGTCCAGGGTCAGGAACTCGACGCGCTGCTGGACGAGCTCGGCGCGGCCGACGAGGACCGGATCCGCGTCACCGCGGGCTCCACGCTGCCGCTGAGCCCGCAGTTGAGCCCGCGCAACCTGGTCGACAAGGACCTGACCACGGCCTGGATCGCGGGCGAGGACCAGTCGCTCACGCTGACCTGGCCGGAGGCGACGGAGATCAGCGAGTTCGTGCTCGCCCCCGCCGGCGGGCTGTCGGCACGGCCGACCGAGGTCGAGGTGAGCACCCCGACCGGGGCGCAGACCGTGGGCGTGGACGACAACGGCTGGGTGCGGATCCCGCCGGTGACGACCGACCGGATCGACATCAAGGTCACCGAGACCGAGTCGCTGACGGTGCACAACCCCTTCGCCGACCGCGACGTGCAACTGCCCGTGGGCCTCACCGAGGTCTACGTCCCGGCGCTCGGCGAGGACGCGGAGAAGGACCTGCGCACCGAACCGGTCGACAAGGACGAGCCGTTCGAGCTGGAGTGCGGCAGCGGCCCGATGGTGTCCGTGGACGGGCAGCTCCTGAACACCCGCGCGGAGGGCACGCTGGGCGACCTCGTCGACCGCCGGCCCGTCGGCATCGAGCTGTGCCCGGGCGACGGCGAGGCCGCCGGTCCGGTGCAGTTGGACGCCGGCCGGCACGCCGTCGCCGCCGGCGACGGCGAGGCGCTGGCGGTCACCGGCCTGACCCTGACCCGCGGCGAGCCGGCCGCGGCGGCCGAGGGCCGCGACGTGGAGGTCACCGACTGGGCGGGCGACGAGCGCTCCGTGACGGTCGGCGAGGGCGAGGACGCGTACCTCACGACGTACGAGAACTACAACGACGGCTGGAAGGCCACCCTCGACGGCGACGAGCTGGAGTCGGTGCGGCTCGACGGCTGGCAGCAGGGCTTCCTGGTGCCGGCGGACGCGAGCGGCGAGGTGAAGCTGGAGTACAAGCCCGCGGCCTGGTACGACGCCGGGATCTTCGCCGGCATCGCCGCGGTCCTGGCGCTGCTCGGGCTGGCGTTCGTGCGCGCCGGGCGGCGCGAGGTGGTCGCCGCCGAGCCGGCGCCGCCGGCGCCGGGCTGGGTGCTGGGCGCGCTGGTGCTCACCGCCGTGGTCGCCGTGGTCGCCGGGCCGTACGCGCTGATCGTGCCGGCGCTGGCCGTGCTGGCACGGACCCGGGCCGGGCTGCTCGCGCCGCTGGCGCTGGTGGCGATGGCCGGCGCGGGTGTTGCGGCGCTGACCGGCGCGGGTGAGGCTGTGCGCATGGACGAGGGGGCCTTCAGCGGGGTCGCGCAGGCGCTCGCCGTGCTCGCGCTGGCCGCGGCGCTGGTCACCGCGGAGCGGCCGGAACCGGCCGGGGAGGAGACCGGGTACGGCCCGGACACCGACCCGGAGGCGGAGACGGCCGCGTTCCCGGCGTACGGCGCGGGGGCCACGGGTGCGGCCGGTGCCGCGGGCGGGCCGCCGCCCGGGCCCGGTGGTCCGCCCGGACGCACGGCCGTCGCCCCGTCGGACCCCGCCGCGGCCCCGCAACCGGAGTCCGACCGGCCCACGCAGCGGTTCTGGCGCCGCAGGTCCCCGGGCGCGGGGGCCGAGCAGACGCCGGCGCTGGGCACCGAACGGCCCGCCGCGGGTGACTCCGCGACGCCGCCGCTGGGCACCGCCCAGGACGAGCCGCGCGACGCCTTCGTGCCCAAGCCGCCGATCCCGCTCAGCGGCACGGCGGAGGACGGGGCCGGGAACGCGGACGACGTCCAGGACACCCCGCCCGCGGACGCACCCCCCGCGGACACCCCGCCGGACGACGGCACGCCCGCCGGCCGGCGGGAGGGGAACGGCAAGTGAACACCGGTGGGCGCCCCGCATCCCGGGGCGCCCACCGCGAAGGAGAGGCGTAGATGACGGTGACGCAGCCCGCCCGGCCCGCCCCGGCGGCGCCGGAACGGGTCCCGTTCCCCACGGTGGACGAGGTCTCGCTGCACTGCACGGATCCGGCGGAGCCGGAGACCGTGCACATCGAGCTCCACTTCCCCGGGCGGTTCGAGCCCGAGCGGCTGCGCACCGCGCTCGCCGAGGCCGCGCGCCGGCACCCGCGGTTCCAGCAGCGCAAGGCCGCCGGCCGCTGGTGGCACCGCCGTTACCACTGGCAGGTGACCGCGGAGGCCGACGTCGACCCCGTGACGTTTCTCGCCGGGGGGCCCGGTGTGCTGGAGGCGGCGCGCGAGCGCACCATGACCGACTGCCCGCCGCTGGACGCCGCGCCGCCGGTGCGGATCGAGGCCGTCGAGACCGACGACGGCGGCACGGTGCTGATGGGTACCGTCAACCACACCGCCATGGACGGCCCTTCGTTCCTGCGGGTGCTGGCCACCGCCGCGGAGGTGTACACGGGCGGCGCACCGCAGACCCCGCCCGCCGCCGGCGGCACCGGCTCCGGGCGTACCGGGACGAAGACACCCCGCGCGGCGTCCCCGTCCCCGCCGCCCGCCGCCGCCCGCTCCGGCCCCACCCGCCCCGCGCGCATCGCGGGCGACACGTCGTCCTCCGGGGCACCCGGCACCGGCAACGGCCTGCTCCTCCTCGACCTGCCCGCGCCCCGCCGCACGTCCTACGGCGCCACCGTCAACGACCAGCTCCTCGTCGCCACCTGCCTGACCGCCGCCCGCTGGAACCGCGCGCACGGGGCCCGCACCGCCCCCGTACGTCTCACCATGCCCGTCGACAACCGCCCCCGGGAGTCGGCCGGGATGCTGATCGGCAACGGCACCCGGCTCACCGAGGTCGGCTTCGACCCCGGCGAACGGGACGACGCCGAGGCGCTCACCGGCGGCGAGGTGCCGGACCGGGCGGCGGTGGAGCGGCTGCTGCGCGCCACCATGGCCCGCACCCACGCGCTGAAGTCCGAGCCGAGCCGCCCGCTGGGCCTGTACGGCGTGCTGCTCACCGCGCCGGTGCTGCCCGTCGGCGTACGCGGCGTACTGGCCCGCGCGCTGCGCAGCGCCGCCGCGCCGCTGATGTCGACCGCCCTGCTGTCCAACCTCGGCCGCATCGTCTACCCGCTGGACTTCGGCTCCGCCGGCCGCCCCACCGCGGTGTGGTTCTCCGCCCCCTCCCGCATGCCGCGCGGCCTGGCGCTCACCGCCGCGTCCACCGCCGGCCGGCTGCATCTGGCCATCCGTTACTCCCGGGCCCTCCTCGACCACGCCGCCGCCGAGCGCATCGGCGAGCTGATGCAGCAGGGCCTCGCGGCCTGCGCGGAGGACGCGGGGGACGCGGCGTGAGCCGGACCGAAGCTCCCGCCTCACTGCGGGAGTTCTACGAGAATCCCGCGGTGCCCGTGGCCTCCGGCGACGCCCGCAGCCGGCGGCAGGCGCGGATGCTGGCGGACGCCCTCGGCCCGTACCGTAACGGCGAGGCGCCCGCCGTCGTCGTGGACGTCGGGTGCGGCGACGGCTCCGCCGCCGCCGTGGCCGCCGGGGTGCTCGACGGGCGCCGCCCCGGCGGGCAGCGCCTCGTCGCCGTCGACTGGTCGCACGACGCCCTGCGCCGCGCCCGGACCCGTACCCGCGACGCCGCTCCCGGCACGCCGGTCCACGTCGTACGCGGCGGGCTGCCGGACGGAGCCGCGCAGCCCGCGGGGCTGCCGCTGGCCGACGGCAGCGCGGACGCCGTGCTCTTCAGCGAGGTCGTGGAGCACCTGGTCGACCCGGACGCCGCGCTGGACGAGCTGCGCCGCGTGCTGCGCCCCGGCGGACACCTGCTGCTCTCCACCCCCAACCTCGCCGCCTGGTACAACCGCGCGCTGCTGCTGGCCGGCGTGCAACCGGTCTTCTCCGAGGTGAGCCTGCGCGGTATCCACGGCCGGCCCGGCAGCCAGGTCGTCGGCCACCTCCGTCTCTACACGGCCCGTGCACTCCGGGAGTTTCTGACGGCCTCCGGCTTTACGGTGGAGAAGGTGGCCGGCGCGCCGTACCACGACGTGCCCAGGCCGCTGCGGCCGTTCGACCGCGCCGCGTGCCGGGCGCCGTCGCTGGCCTCGATCCTGCTCGTCCACGCCAGGCGGGAGTAGCCGATGTGGTGGGGGGTTGCCGCGGCGCTGCTGGCGAACGTCTTCATCAGCAGCGGCTTCGTCCTGGAGAAGCGGGCGCTGTCGGCGCTGCCCGAGCTGAACGTGAAGCGGCCGGGCCGCATGGTGCGCGTGCTGGTGTCCAGCCCGCTGTGGCTGGCCGGCTGCCTCTGCCTCGGGCTGGGCTTCGCCGCCCAGGTGCTCTGCTACCGCACGCTGCCGCTGGCCGCCGCGCAGGGGATCCTCGTCTCCGGTCTGGTGCTGCTGATCCTGCTGTCGTCGCGGTTCCTCGGCGAGCGGCTGAGCGCGCGCGAGATGGCGGGGGTGGGCACGATCCTGCTGTCGCTGGGGATGATCGTGCTCTCGCTGGACAGCGAGGCCGACACGGTCAGCACCTCGGCGCCGGCCGGGCGGTTCCTGCTGGTCGCGCTGCCGTCACTGGCCGCGGGGCTGTGGCTGTACCTGGCGGCGGAGCTGCGCTCCAAGCGGCGGCACCGGATCCCGACCACGGGCATCGCCTACGGCATCGGCGTGGGCTTCCTGTACGGGGTCAGCTCGCTGACGATCAAAGGTGTCTCGGGGCTGGTGGCGGGATCGGACCTGCTCGGCACCGCGGGCGGCCTGCTGACGTCCCCGTACCCGTACACGCTGCTGTTCACCGGGGCGGCGGGGCTGGTGATGTCGCAGGCGGCGCTGCAGCGCTGCCGGGCCTCGCTGATCGTGCCCGTGTGCACGACGGCCAACTGCCTGCACGCCGTCGCCGCGGGCACGTTCGTCTTCGGGGAGCCGCTGCCGGACGACACGCCGCGGCTGCTGCTGCGGCTCGGCGGGATCGCGCTGGCGGTCTCGGTGCTGCTGACGCTGCCGCGCCACGACGAGCCGGCGCCGCAGGGGCCGCGCGAGGAGGCGCCGGGCCCCCGGGCCGTACGCGACGAAGAGCCCGGCACTCCGCCCGGCACTCCGCCCGGGACCGCCGCCCGGACCGCCACCGGGCCCGAACCGCCGGAGCGCCGCTCCGCCGCCCTGCCGTCCGCTCCCGTACCGACACCCCACCGTGGAGGACCCGTCCCGTGAACCCCGACGACCCGCTGCTGAAGATCCTCGTCTGCCCGCTCGACAAGGGTCCGCTGACCCTGCTCGACTCCGGTGACGCGCTGTACAACCCGCGGCTGCGGCGCCGCTATCCGGTGCGCGACGGTATCCCGCAGTTGCTGCCGTCCTCCGGCGAGACGGTGTCGGACGAGGAGCACGAGCAGATCACCGGCGGCCTCCAGCCGCAGCCGTAGGCCCGCTCCCGCCGCTCTACTCCGCCGGCGTCTCACGCAGGCGGACGCCCCTGTCCCGCAGCCACGGCTCCGGGTCGATCCCGGAGCCGAACTGCGGCGTGACCCGTACCTCGAAGTGCAGGTGCGGCCCGGTGGAGTTGCCGGTGGTGCCGGCCAGGCCCAGCGGCTGACCGGGGAAGACCCGCTCGCCGGGCCTGGTGCGGATCTCGGAGAGGTGGGCGTAGAAGGTGTGGTACCCGTTGTCGTGCCGGACGGTGACGGAGTTGCCGAAGGCGTCGTCGCAGCCGATGGCGTGCACCACGCCGTAGCCGACGCTGCCGACGGGCCTGCCCACCTCGACGGCGAAGTCCAGCCCGGTGTGGCGGGAGGACCACACCCCGCCCGCCTGGTCGAAACGCGCGGAGAGGGTGTAACGGCCCACCGGCGCCGTCCACTTGCGGCCCGCCAGCGGCTTGCCGTCCGTACTCGGCGTCACGGACCGGGAGCGCTTGTCGCGCGGGCAGCCGGCGCCGCGCGAGCCGCCGGCCTGCGCGCCCTGCAGGTGCTCCAGCCGCCGCCGGGCGCGCTCCAGTTTCCTCTCGATGAGCCGCTTCACCCGCGCCTGCGCGCGCAGTTCGGCGCGCAGGTCGGCGAGCGCGACGGCGTGGCTCTCCCGTTCGGCCGCGAGCCGCCGCTCGGCCTGCTCGGCGCGGTGGTGGAGGCCGGCCACGGCCTGCTGACCCTTGTCGAGCAGGAAGACCCTGTCGAGCAGGTCCTCGGGGGTCCGGGAGAGGAGCAGTCCCGCGGTGGGGCCGAGGCCGCCGGACTGGTACTGGCGGGCGGCGAGCTGCCCGATCCGGCCGCGCAGCACGACGAGCCTGCGGTGCTTGGCGCGTACGGCCCGCTGGAGCCTGGCGATCTTCGCGCGCTGCGCGGCGGACGCCCGGCGGGCCGCCTCGTAGCGCTCGGCGGCAGCGGTGGCGTCCCGGAAGAGCCGGTCGACGGTGGCGCGCACCGCCCGCACCCCGACCTTGCCGTCCGGGCCCGGGTCGGCCCGGGCGGCGGCGTACGGGCCGGGGCCGGCCGGGATGGCGAGGGCGACGCACAGGACCGTGGCCGTTCCGGTTTGTGTGACAATTCGTCGCATCGGTTGAACTTAACGGCGTACGCGCGCGCCATGCCGCAGGAAACCCGGGGTGTCGCTGTATATCGCCCGTCCGGCGCAGCCGCCCCCGCCTCCCGCTCCCCCGGCCGCGGTACGCCGCACCCCGCCGGCCGGACGCTCCGGCGGGCGGGGTGCGGGATACGGATCCCTGACGGAGGGTACGGACCTACTTCACCGAGCCGGCCGTCAGGCCCGAGACGACGTGCCGCTCGATGAAGGCGAAGAGCACGACGACCGGGAGGATGGCCACGACCGAGGCCGCGAAGAGGTAGTTCCATTCGACGGTGTAGTTGCCGATGAAGTTGTTGATGCCGACGGTCAGCGGCTGCTTCTCCGGCTCGGTCATCAGCGTCAGGCCCATCACGAACTCGTTCCACGTCGAGATGAACGTGAAGATGAGCGCCGTGACCACGCCGGGCATGGCCAGCGGCAGCGTCACGCGGAACAGCGCGCCGAACCGCCCGGTGCCGTCGACCATCGCCGCCTCCTCCAGCTCCGCCGGGATGGAGGAGATGTAGGCGGTGAGGATCCAGATCGCGAAGGCGAGGTTGAACGCGCCGTTGGCCAGGATCAGCGTCCACACCGAGTTCAGCATGTCGAGCTGGTGGAACTCGCGGTAGAGGCCGATGAGCAGCGCGGTGGGCTGGAACATCTGGGTGACCAGCACCAGCAGCAGGAACGCCTTGCGCCCGCGGTAGCGCACGCGCGCCGTGTAGTAGGCGGCCGGCAGCGACACCAGCAGCACGAGCAGCGTCGCGCCGCCCGCGATCAGCAGGGTGACCTGCAGGTTTTCGCCGAGCGTGGACTCCTCCCAGACGTCGAGCAGGTTCTTCCACTCGAACGACGTGGGCAGGTACGTCCGGTCGCGCAGCTCGTCCGCGGGCCGCAGCGCGGTGATGATCATCTCCAGGTACGGCGCGATGAAGATGACCGCCAGCATCCAGGCACTCGCGGCGATGACGAGGGTGCGCGGACCGTACTTCCTGCGCTTGGCGGCACCCTTGCCGCCCTTGCCGGCGTGGCCGCCCTTCCCGCCGGCCTCCTTGGCGACGGGTCCGTCTTCCGGTGTGCGTGAGGGCGCGGAGACCGTCATGCGTCCTCCTTGTTCCAGCGGCTGACCTTGAGGAAGATCAGGACGAGTACGACGACCATCGCGAAGTTGACCACGGACATCGCGGCGGACTCGCCGATGTCGGTGTCCTTCAACTGGTACATGAACACCGTGGTCGTGGCGGTGTCGCTGCCGGGGCCGCCCTTGGTCATCGCCCAGATGACCGGGAAGGAGTTGAAGACGTTGATGAGGTTGATGACGAAACCGACGAGGAACGCCGGCCGCAGCAGCGGCACGGTCACGCGCCAGTAGGTCTGGCGGGAGTTGGCGCCGTCGATGCGGGCGGCCTCGTACACCTCGTGCGGAATGGTCTGCAACCCGGCGAGCAGCGTGTACGTGGTGAACGGCAGCGAGACGAAGACCGCGACGAACATCATCCACGGCCAGGCGGTCGCGGGATCGCCGAGCCAGTCCTTCGGCCCGTCGATCAGGCCCAGGTCGGTCATCGCGGTGTTGAGCACGCCGGCGGTCTGGTCGAGCATCCACCGGAAGCCGATGGCGGTCATCAGCACCGAGGCGGCCCACGGCGCGATGAGCGCCCAGCGGGTGACGGTGCGGCCCGGGAAGGGCTTGTTGAACAACTGGGCCAGGCCCAGCGAGAGCAGCATGGTGACGCCGACGACGGCGACGGTCCATACCACTGTCATCGTCAGCACATGACCGAAGCCGGACTCGTCGAAGAGCTGGCGGTACTTCTCGGTGCCGGCCGAGCCGCGGACGAAGCCGCTGATGCTGATGTTGAGGAACGAGGTGCGGATCAGTTCGTAGATGGGCCACAGGACCACCACGACGATCAGCAGGACGGCGGGGGCAATCCAGGGCAGCGGACCGAGCCGGGCGAGGCCGCCGCGACGGCGGCGCTGCGGCCCGGTCTTCCGCCCGCCGGGCCCGGGGCCGGTACCGGCCGCGGGCTCCTTGACCGTGACGGGCACGGGGGACTCCTTGCGGGTACGGCGGTTGAGGGGACCGCGCTTGGGGCTACGGGGGCGCGGCGGCGTGCGTCGTATCGCGCCGCGCGAAGAAGGGCTGCCGGGGGAACGGCACCGGGGGCGGGCCGCCGCCACGCTCAAGGCCGCGGCGGCCCGGCCCGGTACGGTCACCGGGGGCTGATCAGAGCCCGTGCCGGGTCACTCGCCCATGTCGGCGGCGGTGTCCTCGGCCTTCCCTTGCAGTTCGCCCAGGACGTCGCCCGGGTTGTCGGACGCGGCCTTGCCGCCCGACTTCTTGATCTCCGCGGAGACCACGTCCCAGCTCGTGTTGCCCAGCGGGTAGAACTCGGCGGACGGCAGCACCTCGAAGAACGGCTCCAGGTCCTTGTGCTTGCCGTTCGACTGCATCTCCTCAAGGGTGTCCGTGGTCACCGGCATGAGGTTGTACATCTCGTCGAACTTGAGCGTGTTCTCCTTGGCGTACGCGAAGTCGAGGAACTTCTTGATCTCCGCCTGCTTGCCGCCGTCCTTGAACGCCATCATCCAGTCGGCGACGCCGAGGGTGGAGTCCAGCGGGCCGTCCTTGCCGGGGATCGGCGCCACGTCGTAGTCGACGCCGCCGTCCTTGGCCATCTGGATCAGCGTCGGGTGGCCGTTGAGCATGCCCACCTTGCCGGCGGCGAAGTCGGCGAAGGCCGTCTTGCGGTCGGTGGTGGCGGGGTTCTCGTAGGTCAGGCCGGGGCCGACCAGGTTCTCCTGCAGCCAGTCGAAGGTCTCGACGTTCTGCTTGCTGTCGATGGTGTAGTTGCCCTCGGCGTCGGTGTAACCGCCGCCGTTGCCCAGCTCCCACATCATCGTCTCGCCCTGGGCCTCCTCGGGGCCGAGGGGGAGCGCGTAGGGGATCTCGGCGGCCTTCTCATCCTTGATCTTCTCCGCCGCCGCGGCCACGTCGTCCCAGGTCTGCGGGACCTCGACGCCGGCCTTGTCGAGAACTTCCTTGTTGTAGAACATCAGCCGCGCCGAGGAGACGAACGGGATGCCGTACTGGGTGCCGTCGACCTCGCCGGCCTTGGCGAAGGACGCGATGAGGTTCTCCTTCGTCTTCGGCGAAAGCACCTCGTCGGCCTCGTACAGCAGGTCGTCGGCGACCTTGTCCGCGTAACCGCCGGTCTGCAGGATGTCCGGGACGTTCCCGCCCTGGATCATCGTCTTGACCTTGCCGTCGATGTCGTTCCAGTTGATCACCTGGACGTCGACCTTGATGTCCTTGTTCTTCGCCTCGAAGCGCTTGACGACGTCGTCCCAGTAGACCTTGGACGCGTTCGACGCCTTGTCCCCGTAATCCGCCGCCACCAGCTTGAGGGTGGTCGTCCCGTCCGAGCTGCCCCCGTCATCCCCGCAAGCCGCAAGCCCCAGCACCAGCGCAGAGGCCGCTGCGCCGGCACTGATCAACCGTACTGTCCTCACTGTTGAACCCCTTTGTCCTCGGCGCCGGTTTACGACCAGATGAAGATCATCCAGCGTGCGCTGGGCGTCAGCCTACCGACGGGCGCCTCTCGCGAACAGGTCTAGGCCACTGCCGTGACCTGGCTGCAATCAGGCGCTTCCGCATGCTTCCGCTTCGCTCTTCTCCGCTACGCACGGTAGTTGCGCGGCCGGGTTTCCCGGCCGCGTCCGCGAGGCGGTCCGGCCCCCGGCGGCGGGCGCGCGGCGGCCTCCGTCAGCCGTCCCCCACCGCCGCGGAGCGCGCGGGATTCGCGGCAACCGCGAGCAAAACCTGCGGTGCCGCCGGCGAACGGTGCGGGGGTACGGGGCGACGGCGCGCCCGCGGCACGGTTCCGCCCGACCTACATACGGTGACGAAAACGGGCGACGGACCGGCAAGGGCGGCGGCGCCCGGACGATGCGGCGCCGAGGCCCGCACCGTGTATCCGCGCCGAGGGGCCGGGGCCCACTACCGCGGTCGAAAGCCGGGGTGGACGAGACCACCGGCGACACGGCCGGAACGGGTCCGGGGGTACGCGCCGGGGCGGACGGGGGTTCGCCGAGGTGGGCCGGCGCCCGGGGATACCCGCCGGGGCGGGGGTTGGCGCGTCGGGTGGGCCGACGTGCGGGGGCACGCGCCGGGGGCGGGAGTGAGGAGGTCGGGTAGACCGGCGAGCGGGGGTACGCGCCGGGGGCGATCGCCGATGTCGGGAGCGCCGGTTGGGGGCGCCGGGTGCCGGAAGCGCCGGTGTTCGTCCGGATCCCCACGTCCCCTCACACCCACCCAAGGGTATGCGCCTGCTCTGAGAGGGCGGTTCGTGACTCTTTGATGGGTTATCGCGTCACCTGTTGGTGTGGGTACGGGGCGGAGTCTGCCGGTCCATAGCCGCTCGTCTGCTGGTGTGATGGTGTGAGTGAACGCAAGCTGTACCCCAGCGACTTATCCGACGAGCAGTGGGCTCTGATCGAGCCGGTGATCACCGCGTGGAAGGACCGGCACCGCTCGGTCAGCGGTCACCAGGGCGCCTACGCGATGCGGGAGATCGTGAACTCGATCCTCTACCAGGGCCGGACCGGCTGTCAGTGGGCCTACCTCCCGCATGATCTGCCGCCGAAGAGCGCGACGTACTACTACTTCGCC
>NZ_AXVU01000049.1:0-39201 GCF_000482585.1 Streptomyces sp. CNQ329
TGACCTGCCCGTATTCCGCGCCGCAGAGCGCATTGGCCTCCGCGGACATCAGTGCGTCGGCGAACATCTTGACCATCGCGCGCAGCAGATCCGGACTCGCCGCGGCGAGATGGTCTTCGGTCAGGGCATGCAGGGGCAGACTGTCAGGTGCGGTCATCGTGCTGATCTCCTTCGAGGCTTTGACACTTCGAAGATCAGCCGGTGGCCGTTCATCTATGCGGGACTCACCCTGACGCCGGAGCAAACCCCCGGAACAGGTCGAACCCCGTACACCACTTCCCAGGACGCAGCCGAGCCCTTGCCGGGTCTCGGGGCGGAGCCCCGGTGGGGGTGTGGGGGCGGAGCCCCCGGGGGGTCTCGGGGCGGAGCCCCGAGTTTCGGGAAGGGGCGGGTTCGGGGATCCCCCTCCGGCCCGCCACCGGCCCGGTGTCGCCCGCCCGGCGAGGGCTACGCCGCGCGGCGTTCCACGTACTCCCGGATCTCCTCCATCGGCGGTCGCTCCTCCGTGTCGACCCCGTACGTCCGCGGCTCGAACGTCCCGTCCTCGCCCCGGTCGAACTGCGTCAGCCGCGGCCGTACGAGGTGCCCCCGCGCCAGCCGCAACTGGGCCGTGCGGTAGATCGCCGCCGCCATCCGGCCGAGGGCGCGGTCGTCCTGGTGGCGGTGGTGGCGGACGCCGACGTCGACCTGGGCCAGCGCGTCCAGCCCCACCGTGTGCAGCGCGTCGACGAGCAGGCCCAGTTCGACCCCGTACCCGACCGGGAACGGCAGCCGTTCCAGCAGTGAGCGCCGCGCCGCGTATTCGCCGCCCAGCGGTTGGACGAAGCCGGCGAGCAGCGGCCAGTGCAGGTTCAGCAGGGGCCGGGCCACCAGCTCCGTCACCCGCCCGCCTTGCCCGCCCGGCCCGCCCCGCACGGCCGGTCCCGAACCCGCCGCCCCCGCGGAGCCGCCCGCCGAGCCGCCCACGGAGCCGCCAGCCGACCCGCCCACGGAGTCGCCAGCCGCCGCGTCACCCGCCGCACCCGCCACCGCGTCACCCGTACCGCCCACCGCACCACCGGCATCACCCGTACCACCCACCGCCCCGCCCAGCGGCCTGTCGTATACCGCCTTCACGAAGTCCACGTCCGGCTCCGTCAGCAGCGGCCCCACGATCCCGCTCACGAACGCCGTGTCGAAGTCCCGCAGGTCCGCGTCCACGAAGCACACGATCTCGCCGCGGGTCACCAGCAGCGACCGCCACAGCACCTCGCCCTTGCCCGGCAGAGCCGGCACCCGCGGCAGGACGTCGTCGCGGTGCACGACCCGCGCCCCGGCCGCCGCGGCGACCTCCGCTGTGCGATCGGTGGAGCCGGAGTCCATCACGACCAGTTCGTCCACGAGCGGTCCGCCGTCGGCGGTGGTCATCAGTTCCGTCCGGATCGCCGTGACGATCGCCCCGACGGTGGCCTCCTCGTTGAGCGCGGGCAGCACCACGCTCACCGTCCCGCGCGCTCCCAGCGCGCGCTTGGCCGCCTGGAGCCGCGCGGGCGGCCGGTCCGCCGCGGACCAGGACCGCTTCCTCAGCCACTGCTCCACGTCTTCGAGCACCTGCGGGCCTCCCCTTGCCGGTGGTCCTGTGGGTGTGAGGGCCGTCTCGCGTATCGGACGGCCCTCACAACTGTCCTGGTCGTCGGTTACAGTCTTGAACAACGTGCGTGACGTCCCTATGTCGGGGTCCGCACGCCCCATAAAAGCGCCGGGCGGCCCCGCCGGGCCGGCGCCATACAGAGCTCATCCAGAGGGGCAGAGGGAACGGCCCGTTGAAGCCCCGGCAACCCTCCGTCCGGCACTCGCGACGCTGCGAGGCCCCGGACGGTGATGGTGCCAATTCCGTCCTGCGGCGAGATGCGTCGCGGGGAAGATGAGGAGAGAGGGCCTCGCCAGTATGGCTGTAGACACAGCTCCGACCCCCGCCGCCGTCGACGGCGGCCCCGATCTGGGCCCTGCCGTCGCGTTGTCGTGCCGCGAGTGCGGGGAGCGGGTACCGCTGGGTCCGGTGTTCGCGTGCCAGTCGTGTTTCGGGCCGCTGGAGGCGGCGTACGAGCTCCCCGGCGGCGACGCCGAGTCCGCCGCCCGGCTGCGGACGCGCATCGAGGCGGGGCCGCGGAGTATCTGGCGGTACGCGCCGCTGCTGCCGGTCCCCGCGGACGTGGCGGCCAAGCCGAACCTGAACCCCGGTTTCACCCGGCTGCACCGCGCCGACCGGCTGGCGGCGGAGCTGGGGGTCACGGGCGCGCTGCACGTCAAGGACGACTCGGGCAACCCGACGCACTCCTTCAAGGACCGGGTCGTCGCCATCGCCGTCGAGGCCGCCCGCGCCTTCGGCTTCACCACGCTGTCCTGTTCCTCCACGGGTAATCTGGCCGGTGCGGTCGGCGCCGCCGCCGCGCGGGCGGGGCTGCGTTCGTGCGTGTTCATCCCGTACGACCTGGAGCACGCGAAGGTCGTCATGGCCGCGGTCTACGGCGGTGACGTCGTCGGCATCGAGGGCACGTACGACGACGTGAACCGTTTCTGCTCGGAGCTGATCGGCGACCCGGCGGGCGAGGGCTGGGGCTTCACGAACGTCAACCTGCGCCCGTACTACGCGGAGGGCTCCAAGACCCTCGCCTTCGAGATATGCGAGCAGCTCGGCTGGCGGCTCCCGGACAACATCGTCATCCCGGTCGCCTCCGGCTCCCAGCTCACCAAGATCGACAAAGGGCTGAAGGAGCTGATCGCGACGGGGCTGGTCGAGGAGCGTCCGTACAAGATCTTCGGCGCCCAGGCGGCCGGCTGCTCCCCGGTTTCGCGGGCTTTCAGGGACGGCCACGACGTGGTGCGTCCCGTGCGGCCCGACACCATCGCCAAGTCCCTCGCCATCGGCAACCCGGCCGACGGCCCGTACGTGCTGGACATCGCCCGCCGCACCGGTGGCGCGGTGGAGGACGTCACGGACGCCGAGGTCGTCGACGCGGTCAAGCTGCTGGCCCGTACCGAGGGGGTCTTCGCGGAGACGGCCGGCGGCGTGACCTTCGGCGTGCTGGCGAAGCTCGTCGCGGACGGCCGGATCGATCCGGCCGAGACCACCGTCGCGATCAACACCGGTGACGGTCTGAAGACCCTCGACGCGGTCGCTCCCACCACGGGGCCGAGCGCGATCATTCGTCCCACACTCGACTCCTTCCGAGAGGCCGGCCTCGCATCATGAGCGTGAACGTCCGAATTCCGACCATCCTCCGTACGTATACCGACGGGCAGGCAGAGGTGAGCGCCGAGGGCGCGACCCTGGCCGAGGTGATCGAAGACCTGGAGAAGAACCACCGCGGCATCGCCGGCCGGGTGCTGGACGATCAAGGCAAGCTGCGCCGCTTCGTGAACGTCTACGTGAACGATGACGACGTCCGCTTCGCCGATGGCCTGCAGACTCCCACCCCGGAGGGGGCCGGAGTCTCGATCATTCCGGCGGTCGCGGGAGGCTGCTGAACCCCCTCGTCGTGCCTACGGCCCCGCCGATCCGGAGTGGGGCCGTTCGCATGTCCGTACACGCGATAGGGTTGGGGCGTTCCCCCCTCGTGGCCCATGCTCCACGCATATGAGAACGCGACAAGTTCCGCGCAAATGCGGAGAGTTAATTGTCGTGATGGTGAGTTATGCCCTGCCCGAGTTGTCAGGGAATAGCGGATAATGGTCAGGAATATGCTGATCGGGGGTCCGCAGAATTCTCGTCCGATTGACCTGTTGCACTGGGCATCTGTGCGGATACATTCAGCCGCGGTCGACGCGTTCCGGCGCACGCCCCGGCGTGTATCCGGGGGTGAGGTCTGACCCGGGTCCGCGGAGTGCGGTCCTGTGTAAGGGCCAGCAATAGGGGAGTTTGGAATGGCTCAGGGCACCGTCAAGTGGTTCAACGCGGAGAAGGGGTACGGCTTCATCGCGGTCGACGGTGGTGCGGATGTCTTCGTCCACTACAGCGCGATTCAGATGGACGGATACCGCACCCTCGAGGAAGGCCAGCGGGTCGAGTTCGAGATCTCGCAGGGCCAGAAGGGGCCGCAGGCAGACATGGTCCGCGTCAGCGGCTGAGCGCCGGGCATCGACCACGGACGACTCGCGATGGGCCCGCACCCTCCAGGGGGTGCGGGCCCTCTGCTGTCCGCCGCCGCCGGCCGCCTGCCGTGCCGGGTGCGGGGTGCGGCGCGCCGTGCGGGGGCCGTTGTCCGCCGTGCGGGATGCCGCCGGTCCGGTTCCGCTCTGCGCATGAGAAGCCCGTACCCGCTTGCACTCGCAGGGGGCGAGTGCTAATCATTGCGTTAGCACTCTCCCTGTGAGAGTGACAGCACGGGACCGGTTCGGTGAGGTCCGCACGCCGGGTGGGAGGGAACCACGCGGGTCGCGGGCCGTCCGTCGCGGGCGCCAGCGCGGTCCGGACACAGACCACCCCCCTGTCCGGGAGGACTCAACACAATGGCCAAGACCATCGCGTTCGACGAGGAGGCGCGGCGCGGCCTTGAGCGCGGCATGAACCAGCTCGCCGACGCCGTCCGCGTCACCCTCGGCCCCAAGGGCCGGAACGTCGTCCTCGAGAAGAAGTGGGGCGCCCCCACGATCACGAACGACGGTGTCTCCATCGCCAAGGAGATCGAGCTCGAGGACCCGTACGAGAAGATCGGCGCCGAGCTGGTCAAGGAGGTCGCGAAGAAGACGGACGACGTCGCCGGTGACGGCACGACGACCGCGACCGTCCTCGCCCAGGCCCTGGTCAAGGAGGGCCTGCGCAACGTGGCCGCCGGCGCCAACCCGATGGCGCTGAAGCGCGGCATCGAGAAGGCCACCGAGGCCGTCTCCGCCGCCCTGCTGGAGCAGGCCAAGGACGTGGAGACCAAGGAGCAGATCGCTTCCACCGCCTCCATCTCCGCCGGCGACATCCAGATCGGCGAGCTGATCGCCGAGGCGATGGACAAGGTCGGCAAGGAAGGCGTCATCACCGTCGAGGAGTCGCAGACCTTCGGGCTGGAGCTGGAGCTCACCGAGGGCATGCGCTTCGACAAGGGCTACATCTCCGCCTACTTCGCCACCGACATGGAGCGCATGGAGGCGGAGCTGGAGGACCCGTACATCCTCATCGTCAACTCCAAGATCAGCGCGGTCAAGGACCTGCTGCCGCTCCTGGAGAAGGTCATGCAGTCCGGCAAGCCGCTGCTGATCATCGCCGAGGACGTCGAGGGCGAGGCCCTGTCCACCCTCGTGGTGAACAAGATCCGCGGCACCTTCAAGTCCGTCGCCGTCAAGGCCCCGGGCTTCGGCGACCGCCGCAAGGCCATGCTCGGTGACATCGCCATCCTCACCGGTGGCCAGGTCATCTCCGAGGAGGTCGGTCTCAAGCTGGAGAGCGCCACCCTCGACCTGCTGGGCCGCGCCCGCAAGGTCGTCATCACCAAGGACGAGACCACCATCGTCGACGGTGCCGGCGACAGCGAGCAGGTTCAGGGCCGGGTCAACCAGATCCGCGCCGAGATCGACAACAGCGACTCCGACTACGACCGCGAGAAGCTGCAGGAGCGGCTCGCCAAGCTGGCCGGCGGCGTGGCCGTCATCAAGGCCGGTGCCGCGACCGAGGTCGAGCTGAAGGAGCGCAAGCACCGCATCGAGGACGCCGTGCGCAACGCGAAGGCGGCCGTCGAGGAGGGCATCGTCGCCGGCGGCGGCGTGGCCCTGCTGCAGGCCGGTCACGTCTTCGAGAAGCTGGAGCTGCAGGGCGACGAGGCCACCGGTGCCGCCGCGGTGAAGCTGGCCCTGGAGGCCCCGCTGAAGCAGATCGCGGTCAACGCCGGCCTTGAGGGCGGCGTCGTGGTGGAGAAGGTGCGCAACCTGACCGCCGGTCACGGGCTCAACGCCGCCAGCGGTGAGTACGTCGACATGATCACCGAGGGCATCCTCGACCCGGCGAAGGTGACCCGCTCCGCGCTGCAGAACGCGGCGTCGATCGCGGGCCTGTTCCTCACCACCGAGGCCGTCGTCGCGGACAAGCCGGAGAAGGAGAAGGCGCCGGCCGGGGGCGGTATGCCCGGCGGCGACATGGACTTCTGATCCGGGATCGCGAAGTCCGGACGTCCGCGGCGCATGCGGACGGACGCCGGACGGACTGACGAACCGAGGGCGGTACCCCGAAGGGGTGCCGCCCTCGGGCGCGTGGAGGGCGCCGGGGAACGGCGGAAGCCCGCCGGGCCGCACCGCTCCGGGCGCGGCGAAGTCCCGGCCCGCCCGAAGGCCGCACCGCCCGGGGCCCCTCCGCCGCCGCGCCGGCCCGGTCCACCGGTCTCGCGCGTACCGGTCACGTCCGTGCCGGCGCTGCCGGGGCCGACCTCACGGTGCCGGCGCCGGCTCGCGCCGGCCTCGCCGGTGCCGGCCTCGCCCGTGCGGGCGCCGCCTCGGCCGCCTTGGCCGCCTCGCCCGCCTCGGCCTGGGCGAGCCGGGCCGGGTACCGGCCGCGCCCGTGCCCGGCGTCGCCGTCAGCTCACGTCCGTCGCGGCCTTCAGCGCGATCCGCAGATGGCCGTGCGAGGCATCGAGCAGGCGCTTCGCCGTGGAGCCGTCCACGCCGCCGAGGATGGTGAGGATCGCGTTCTTCACCTCGCCGCGGGTCTCGGCGAGAGCGGCCTCCACCTCCTCGTCGCCCGCGCCCGTCGCCAGCGCGACGATGCGCCGCGAACGGACCTGCAGCTTCTCGTTGGAGGCGCGGACGTCGACCATCAGGTTCCCGTACGTCTTGCCCAGCCGGATCATCGTGATGGTCGACAGCATGTTGAGCACGAGCTTCTGCGCCGTGCCCGCCTTGAGCCGCGTCGAGCCCGCGATCAGCTCCGGGCCCACGACGACCTCGATCGGGTGCTGCGCTGCCGCGCCCAGCGGCGAACCCGCGTTGCAGGACAGCCCGATGGTCAGCGCCCCCAGGGCGCGCGCGAACGTCACGCCGCCGACGGCGTACGGCGTGCGGCCGGAGGCCGAGATGCCGACGACCGTGTCGTCCGGCCCCAGGTCCGCCGCCGTCAGGTCGGACGCGGCCAGCTCCTTGCTGTCCTCCGCGCCCTCCGTGGAGGTGCGCAGCGCCGTGTCCCCGCCGGCGATCATGCCGACGACCTGCGAGGGGTCGGTGTTGAACGTGGGCGGGCACTCGCTGGCGTCCAGCACCCCGAGCCGGCCGGCGGTACCGGCGCCCAGATAGAACAGCCGCCCGCCGCCGGCCATGCGCTCGGCGGTGGCGTCGATGGCGGCGGCGATCTGCGGCAGTTGCTCGGCGACCGCGCCCGGTACCCCGCCGTCCTCCTCGTTCATGATTCTGGCGATCTCCAGGCTGGAGAGACGGTCGATCTCCGCCAGCTCAGGACGGAACGCCTCGGTGGTCAGGTTTTCCAGCTCCCGGCGGATTTCGGCTGAGGGAGAGGGCATGTCGGAGCGGCTCTTTCCATGCGGTGCGTGGCGCGCGGTGGGCGGTGCGCGCACGCGGAGGTGGGTCGGTCACGGCGGCTTGCGTGGTGCGGTCGCCGGCGGTCGGGCTGCCGTCGCGGGCGTCCGGTGCGCGGTGCGCGCCCGGCCGCCGGGCGGCGCCGGCGTCGTACGGCGGTGCGGTCGGGAGCCGGCCGTCGGACGCCCGCGGGGACGTCGTCGGGCAGGCCGGTGCGGGGGGTGGTGCCTGGGGCGGTGCGTGAGGTGATGCGGGGTGGTACGTGGCCGCGGGCCGGTGAAGCCCGCGAGTGGTGCGGGGGCGGTGCGTGGCGCATGAGCGGTGCGGAAGGTCCGCGGAGTACCTGGTGCACGAGCGGTGGAGGGCGCAGGAGCGGCGCCTGGTGCAGGTGAGCCCGGTGGTGCCGAGGGCGCGTCGGGTGCGCGGGAGACGTCCCGTACGCCCGGCACACCGGAGATACCCGGCACGCGTGGCCCGTCCGGTGCTTCCGGCGTGTCCGGTGCCGTGGGCGGGGGCCGCGCCTGGGAGGAGGGCGGGTCGCCGGTGCATCGGTCGTCGTCGGGAGTCGCCGGGCGTCGTCAGGACCGCGGGCGGAGCGGGCTGTGCCGGTGGGCCAGTGCCTCGTACGAGGCGGCGAGCGCCGGGGCGGCACGCTCGTACGTCCGCTGGGCCACGCCTATGAACAGGCAGTCCACGACCAGCAACTGGCCCGTCCTGCTGGACATGGCCGCCGGCCGCAGCTCGCTCTCGCGACCCGTGGACGTGGTGAGTATGTGATCGGCGTACGACGCGACGGGGCCGTCGGGGCGGCCGGTGATCGCCACCGTCGTCGCCCCGTGGTCGAACGCGACCCGCAGCGGCTCTATCACGTCGACCGTGCGGCCCGAGTGCGTGATGGCGATGGCCACGTCGCCCGCGCGCAGTTGGACGGCGTTGGTCACGGCCAGGTGCGGGTCGGGCGAGGCGTGCGCCACGACGCCGATCCGCAGCAGCTTCTGCACCAGGTCCTGGCCCACGAGGTTGGAGGCACCGATGCCGTAGACGTCGATGCGCCGGGCGGCGGCCATGGCGGCGATCGCCGCTTCCAACTGCGCGGGGTCGAGCCCGGCCGCGGTGTCCGCCAGCGCCTGCTGCTCGTCCCGCGCGAGCTTGGCGATGACGTCCGCCATCGAGTCGTCCACCGCTATGTCCGCGGTGACCGACGGCGCCCGCCCGGCCTCCTGCTGAGCCGCGGCGGCGGCGAGGGCCAGCCGCAGGTCGCGATACCCGGGATAGCCGAGCAGCCGCGCCGTCCGCACGACGGTGGCCTCCGACGTGCCGGTGCGCTCCGCGAGGCCCGTGACGGTGAGCGCGGCGCAGCCGGCCGGGTCACCGGCGACGGCCTCGGCGACGCGCTGCATGGAGCGCGTCATGGACGGCGCGACCGTGCGCACCTTGGCCGCCAGGGCGGCGGGCGCGGGCGGCGCGGGTCCGGTCGGGGTGTCAGGAGTGAAAGTTTCCTTCACGCTGTAGCTCACACACGAAAGATATTTTCGCGACGGAGGGCGAGTCAACCCCCCGCGTCGGGCCTGTGGAAAACCCTGGTCCGAGGTCGTGCCCGGCCGCGACGGCCGCGGACCGCGGCGCGCCGGTGCCGGTTGCGGGAGAATGGATGTATGAAGCACCAAGGGCTGGAGCAGGCGCTGCACCGCGCCCGTGCGCTGATCCTCGCCGACCTCAGCGCGGCCGATGTCGCCGGACCGGACGTGGTCACGTTCGTCGAGGATGCCGTGGCGCACCGCCGGTGGTGGGTGGAGCAGTGGCCGGACGGCGTGACGTTTGTGGACGGCCTGGTGGCCCAGGACGTCCAGGACGCACTCCTGGAGAAGTACGGACGGTGGCCGCTGTGCCCCGTCTGCGAGGACGTCGACGCCGCGGGCCCGCATGCGCTGGACGTCGAACCCGAGCTGGGCCCGGCCCCGCGGTGGGTCTGCGGCAAGACGGGCGCGGTGGTCGCCCGGGTGGGCACCCTCGGCGGGGGCGGTGCGGCGTGACGGTCTACGTGGACCCGCCGACGTGGCCGGGGCACGGGCGGATGTGGTCGCACCTGGTCAGCGACGTGTCGTACGACGAGTTGCACGCTTTCGCGGAGTCGATGGGCGTACCGCGAAGGGCGTTCGACGGGGACCACTACGACATTCCGTCGGTGCGCTACGAGGACGCGGTGCGCAGGGGAGCGGTGGAAGTGGGGTCGAAGGAGCTGCTGCGGCGGCTCGTGGACGGGGGGTTGCGGCGACGGGGGAGGAAGCCGCGGGCGCGGTGAGCGGCTGAGGCGTTCGCGCTCGCAGGAATGTTCCCCTCGTGTCTCGGTGTTCCCTTCTTCATGTCCCCGACCGCTCCCCGGGCCGGAGCCCGCCTGCCCGTCGCCGTGTACGTCCTCGGCGTCGCCGTCTTCGCCCTCGGAACCTCGGAGTTCATGCTCTCCGGCCTCCTCCCCGAGATAGCCGACGACCTCGACGTCTCCATTCCCCGCGCCGGGCTCCTCATCTCCGCGTTCGCCGTCGGCATGGTCGTCGGCGCGCCCACCCTCGCCGCCGCCACCCTGCGCCTCCCCCGCCGCACGACCCTCGTCGGGCTGCTCGTCGTCTTCGGCGCCGGGCACGTCGTCGGGGCCGTCTCCACCTCGTACGCCGTCCTCTTCGCCACCCGCGTCGTCAGCGCCCTCGCCTGCGCCGGGTTCTGGGCCGTCGGCGCCGCCGTCGCCATCGCAACCGTCCCGGCCGGGGCTCGCGCACGCGCGATGGCGATCATGGTCGGCGGGCTCAGCGTCGCGAACGTCGCCGGCGTGCCCGGCGGGGCGCTGCTCGGGCAGCACTTCGGCTGGCGGTCCGCTTTCTGGGCCGTGACGCTGATGACCGCGATCGCGCTCGTCGGGGTGGTGGCGCTGGTACCCGGCGGGACGGCCGAGGACGCCGAGCCGCCGCGGCTCCGCGAGGAGTTGCGCATCTACCGCGACGGCCAGGTATGGCTCGCCATGGCCACGATCGCGCTCTTCGCGGGTGCGACGTTCTCCTTCTTCTCCTACCTCGCCCCGCTCCTCACCGACGTCGCCGGCCTCGGCGACGGCTGGGTGCCGACCGTGCTCGCGCTCTTCGGCGCCGGGGCGTTCCTCGGCACGCTCGTCGGCGGGCGGATGGCGGACCGGTACCGGTTCGGCACCATGTACGCAGGGCTCTCCGCGACCGCCGCCGTGCTGGTGGCGTGCGCGCTGCTCGCCGAGTACCCGGTGGCGATCGTGACCCTCTCCGTCCTCCTCGGCGCCACGGCCTTCACCACCGCGCCCGCCCTCAACGCCCGGATCTTCGACGTCGCCGGTGCCGCCCAGGGCCTCGCCGGCGCGACCGCCACGTCCTCGTTCAACATCGGCAACACCGTGGGCCCGTGGCTCGGCGGCCTCGTCATCAGCGCCGGCCTCGGCTACGCCGCCACCGCGTGGACCGGCGCCGTCCTGGCGGCGGGCGCGGTGGCGATGACGGTGGTCGCCGACCGCTCGGCGACGCGCCGCACGAGGCTGGTGACCCGCGGCGCACCGACGACCGAGAGCGCGCTGAAGGCGACCGGGTAGAGACGCGGGACGGGCCCGGCTGTCACTCTTCCGCCGAACGCGACCGCCCGTCCCACCACTTCCGTACGCCCGGCCCCGTGCACCCCCGCGCCGTCCGCCCCCTGCCCGGGCTCTAGCCGCCTGCCAGCAGCTCCAGCTCCGTCCCCACGTTGTGCCGCGCCGCGTCCTCCCACCGCGCGTGCCCCGTCTCCGTACGGAACAGCCGGGGCAGCTTCAGCAGGTGGCGCAGCACCGCCGCCCGCCCCTCCCGGAAGGCGTCGTCCGGGACGAAGCCGTACTCCTCGCGCACCGCCGCCGCGTACGCGGCGTACTCCGACGGGGTGCCCGCCAGCACCGCGAGGTCCGCGTCGCACAGCACCTCGCCGTTGCGGTCCCCGGGCCGCGGGTCGTGGCTCACCGTGAGCCGTACGAGCCGCGCCACCTCCGCGACGCGCTCGTCCCCGACTCCCGCCTCCGTCAAGGCGACTTGCGCGAGTCGCGCACTGCGCTCCTCGTTCTCGCTCTGCTCCGGCCGGTAGACGGCGTCGTGGAACCAGGCCGCGAGGCGTACGGCGTCGGGGTCGTCGGCGTGGTCGGCCAGCTCGTCGACGCGGTCGAGGACGGCGGCCAGATGCGCCGCGGTGTGGTAGCGCCGCTGCGGCTCTCCCCACCGTTCCAGCAGGTTCCTCCCGTACGGCACGGGGTCGGGGGCCGCGGCGCCGGACCGGCAGCGCGTGAGGAGGGCGGTCCAGCGGTCGAGGAGGCGGGGGTCCGCGGGTCCGGGCGCCGGTGTCGCGGGCTGGTTCTCTCCGGGGGTGGGCATGGTCACCATTCTGCGTGCTATGGCAGGCTGTGCTTCATGTCTAGACCAATGCTGCTTGAGGTCATCGCCCTGAACGCCGCCGACGCCGCCGCCGCGGCGGCGGGCGGTGCCGACCGTCTGGAGTTGGTCACGGACATGGCCGCGGACGGGCTCACCCCGTCACGCGAGACCGTCGCCGCCGTACGGGCCGCGGTGGACCTCCCCGTACGCGTCATGCTGCGCGCCGAGGACGGGTTCGCGGCCGGGGACGTGGAGGCGCTCGCGGCGCGGGCACGGGCGCTGCGCGCGGAGGGGGCGGAGGAGTTCGTCCTGGGGTTCCTGGACGAGACGGGCGGGCCGGATCTGGCGGCGGTCGGACGGCTGCTGGAAGCGGTGGGGGACGGGTGCCGGTGGACGTTCCACCGGGCGATCGACCGGGCGGCGGACCGGGACACGCTGCGCAAGCAGCTCGCGGGCCTGCCGGGGCTGGACACCTACCTGACGGCGGGCTCCGCGAAGGGCGTCGCGGACGGCCTGCCGGTGCTGGTCGCCGAGGCCGCCCGCGCGACCGCGGGCCAACCCGGCTACGAGGCCCGCATCATGGCCGGCGGCGGCCTCACCACGGCCCACGTCCCGCGCCTGCGCGCGGCCGGCCTGGACGCCTTTCACGTCGGCGGCGCGGTCCGCCCGGCGGGCTGGTCGGGCCCGGTGTCGCCGGAGTCGGTGGCGGAGTGGCGCGCGCTGCTGGACGGGTGACCGGGGCGCTCTCACGCTCCGGGCACACGCGCCCGGCAGCGTCAGACGTTCCGTACGACGCTGCTGGTCGTGGCGCCCACGTCGACGGGCGCGCGGAGCGGGCGGACATCGAGCACGCGGTCCGGCTGGTGCTGGGGCGGGCTGCTGTAGCGAGGGCGGCGCGGGCGCTGCGGGGTCGCCGCACGCCCGTGCGGCAGGGGGCGCAGACGGCGGTCTCCGGAGGGGCGTTGCCTGTCGGAGGGGCGGCCTACCCTTGGGCGGGTGTGCGGGGGAGATCGGCTGCGGGGCCGTTTCCGGCCCGCCCGAACGCGGCTCCCGGCGCGGGCGAAGGCGTCCGCTACGCCCCCGGGCCCGAGGTGGACTCCCGTACCTGAAGTGCCGTGCGCAGCACCACCGTCTGCAGCGGCCTCTCCGTCCCCGCGATCCGCTCCTGGAGCAGCCCCGCCGCCGTCCACCCCAGGTCGTACGACGGCAACTGCACCGTCGACAGCGACGGGCGGACCAGCGACGCCCACGGGACGTCGCCGAACGACAGGACCCCCGTGCGCGGCGGCTCCGTGCCCGCCTCGGTGAGCGCCTGCAACGCGCCCACCGTCATCAGGTTGTTCGCCACGAACACCGCGTCCGGCGGCGACGGCAGCGCCAGCAGGTCCCGCATCGCCGCCCGGCCGCCCTCGACCCGGAAGTCGGCGTGCCGCACGTACTCCGGCGGCAGCGTGCCCCCGTCGGTCTCCCGCAGGTGGTCGCGCAGCACCGCGCGGTAGCCCGCCAGACGGTCGTCGGACGTGGACGCGCCCTCGGGGCCCGCGATGCACGCGATGCGGTGGTAGCCGCTGCGCAGCAGGTGCGCGGTGGCCTCCTCGCCGCCGTGCTGGTTGTCGACCATCACCGCGTCCACGGACGCGCCCCGCGGGCGCCGGTCCACCGCGACCACCGGCATCCCGCGGCCCTCCAGCACCGACAGGTCGGTCCGGTTCCGCGACGCCGCGGCCACGATCACGCCCGCCATCTGCTCCGCCGCCGCGATCTCCAGGTAGCGCCGTTCCTTGTCCACGTCCTCGTCGGTGTTACACAGCACCACGGACAGGTTGGTCTGCTGCGCCGCGTCCTCGACGCCGCGCGCGAGCGACGTGAAGAAGGGGTTCTCGATGTCGGGGATGATCAGCCCGATGACGCTGGCCCGCTGCATCCGCAGCGACCGGGCCACGCGGTTCGGCGAGAAGCCCAGCTCGGCCGCGGTCTTGCGGACGCGCTCGGCGCGCTCGGCGGTGACCCGGCCCCCGTTGAAGACCCGGGAGACCGTGGCCGGCGAGACCCCTGCGGCGCGCGCCACATCGTTGATGGTCGTCACTTCTCCGCTACCTGAACCTCTCACGCAGGCGCGGGAGTCGGCCGCGCGTCCGGTGCCCTGCCGCCCATTCTCCGCCAGTCCGGGCCCCGTTCGGACCGCGGCGGGTACCGGATGGCCACATCCGACCGCCCCGCGTGGCGGCCCGCGGCGCGGCCCCGGCATCCGGTCGGGGGACGTGGACGGGTCGGCGCGGACGGTGTTTTCCGCGGTCTCGTACGGACCTCTTGACACCGTCTGGCGTGAACTCTACGTTCGCGTGAAATGGATTTCAAGGGATTTCCGGTGGCCCTGCCTCACTTCACCGGGTCCCGCTCAGTTGCTGCGCGCGCACTTGGGATGACCCTTCGCACCATCCGTAGGAAAACGATTTCACAACGGAGCGTCCATGAGCACCATGTTCGGCCTGGATGACCTCGCCCGTACGACCCCTGCCCGCTCCCGCTCGATCAGCGCCGAGAACCCCACCGGGGCCAAGGGCGCCGGCGGGGCCGCGACCGAGGGCACCGGTGCGCGGGCCGCCAGCCGGCTCGGCCAGGGGTGGAAGATCTCCCCGAGCATCGACATCGCGCCCGGCGAGACGGCCCTGCTCGCCGAGATCGACGGGCCGGGCACCATCCGCCACCTCTGGTGCACCACCGCCCCGCACGCCGCCTGGCGGCAGACTCTGCTGCGCGTCTACTGGGACGGTGAACAGACGCCCGCCGTCGAGGTCCCGCTCGGGGACTTCTTCTGCAACGGCTGGAGCGTCTTCAGCCAGGTCTCCTCCGTGCCCGTGACCGTCGCCCCCAACGGCGGCTTCAACGCCTACTGGCCCATGCCGTTCCGCCGGCACGCCCGCGTCACGCTGGAGAACCTCGCCCCCGAGCAGATGACGCTCTACTACCAGATCGACTACGAGCTGGCCGACGTCCCCGCCGACGCCTCCTACTTCCACGCCCAGTGGCGCCGCAGCAACCCCGTCGACGAGTCCTCCGTCCACACCCTCCTCGACGGCGTCACCGGCGCCGGCCAGTACGTCGGCACGTACCTCGCCTGGGGCACCAACAGCCCCGGCTGGTGGGGCGAGGGCGAGCTGAAGTTCTACCTCGACGGGGACGAGGACTGGCCCACGATCTGCGGCACCGGCACCGAGGACTACTTCGGCGGCGCCTGGAACTTCGACGTCAAGCCGCACGGCTACACCGCCTACACCACGCCGTATCTGGGCCTGAACCAGATCCTCAGGCCCGACGGCCTCTACGCCAGCCAGCAGCGGTTCGGGATGTACCGCTGGCACGTCCCGGACCCCGTCCGCTTCCACGAAGACCTCCGCGTGACCGTGCAGTGTCTCGGTATCGGCGCGGGCCAGGGCAACGGCCTGAGGCACCGCTACCGCAAGAACCGTGACGACATCGCCTCGACCTCCCTGTTCTACCTGGACGCACCGTCGAGCGCATCCCTCCCGGCCACCCCCGGCCTGCTCGACCTGGAAGTCGACGCCCCCGACTGAGACCCGCCCGCGCAGCCAGCACCCATCCGACAGACAGGGGCAACGACATGCTCCAGCACGGCAACGGCGCCGTCCCCGCCCGCGGCGTCCCCTCGCGCCGCCGCTTCCTCGGCGGCACGGCGGGCGTCGCCGCGGCGACCGCGGCCACGGCCGCCGCCACCCCGCTCCTCAGCGGCTGCGGCGGCTCCGCGAACGCCGACGGCGGCACGCTGAAGTTCTGGCACTTCTACGACCCGAAGGCGTCCGATCCCGCGATGGTCGCCCAGTCCCAGTGGTTCGACGGGCTCATCAAGGAGTGGAACGCCACCCACGACGTCAAGATCGAGCCCTACTTCATCCCCGGCGTCAGCTACCAGGGCTCGAAGATGGTCACCGCCTTCGCCGCCGGCGCGGGGCCCGACATCTTCCTGCTCAGCCCCGGCGACTTCACCCGCTACTACAACGGCGGCATCCTCGCCGACCTCACCCCGCACCTCGACGACGGCGTCATCGAGGACTACGGCACCAGCCTCACCAGCCGCACCGTCGACGGCAAGGTCTACGCCCTGCCCATGGAGGTCGAGCCGCTGGCGATGTTCTACAACGTCCCCGTCTGGGAGAAGGCCGGCCTCTCCGAGGCCGACATCCCCGTCACCTGGGACCAGCTCCTCGACATCGGCGACAGGATCCGCAGCAAGACCGGAGCCGCCGGCCTCGTCTTCCACACCGACCCCGGCTACTACCAGAACTTCACCTGGTACTGCTGGATGTGGCAGGGCGGCGGCGAGGTCGTCGACAAGGCCGGCAACGTCGTCTTCGACTCCAAGGGCGCCCGCCAGGCCCTGGCGCTCTGGCAGGACGCCGTCGAGTCCGGCATCGCACCGCGCACACTCCCGGCCGCCGACGACCGCATCACCGCGTTCACCTCCGGCCTCGCCGGCATGTGGCAGATCGGCATCTGGGAGGTCCAGGCGTTCAAGGCGGGCGCCCCCGAGCACGAGTACGGGATCTTCAAGCTGCCCGTGCCGCCCGGCGGCGAGTACACCACCACCCTCGGCGGCTGGTCGTTCTGCGCCAGCACCCAGGGCGCCAACCCCGAGGCCGCCGCGGAGTTCTGCGGCTGGGCGCTCGGCGGGATGTCCGACGAGTCGATCAACCGCACCGTCGAGTGGTGCACGGGCGTGAAGTCCGACATCTCCCCGCGCACCTCCGCCCTGGAGCGTGGCGCGGAGCGCGGCGGCTACGACTCCTGGGCGATGAGGAAGTTCAAGGAGGAGATCTTCCCCGGCGGCCGGGCCGAGCCGCGCTACCCGCCGATCGTCTACAAGGCGATCTCCGACGCCATCCAGGCCACCATGCTCGCCGGCAAGGGCGTGGAGGGCGAGGCCGACCGGGCCGCGCAGACGATCGACGCCTTCATGAAGAGCTACGAGGGGGCGAGCCTGATATGACGAGCATCGCCACACCGCGGTCGCGCGCTCCGGGCGCCGCCGCCAAGCGCGCCGGCGCCCCCGCGGGGCGCCGCCGGCTCGGCCGCAAGGGCCGCGAACGGCTGGCCGCCGCGCTGTTCCTGCTGCCCGACGGCCTCGGCCTGGGGATCTTCGTGGTCCTGCCGATGCTGCTGTCGTTCGTGCTGAGCTTCTTCCAGGTCTCGGGCTTCGGCTCGTACGAGTGGATCGGCGTCGGCAACTACGAGCGGATGTTCAACGACCCGTACTTCTGGTCCTCGATGTGGGTCACCACGAAGTACGTCGTGCTCCTCGTGCCGACGCTCTTCCTGGTCAGCCTCAGCCTCGGCGTGCTGATGAAGCAGATGCTGCCCGGCATGTCGGTCTACCGCACCGCGCTCTTCCTGCCCCACATGCTGAGTCTGGTCGTCGTCGGCCTGCTGTGGAAGTTCATGCTCGACGACCAGACCGGCGTGGTGAACAAGGCCACCGGCGAGCTGGGCATGGGCGCCCGCTCCTGGCTCGGCGAACCCGGCCTCGCGCTCTACGCGGTGATCGCGGTCACGGTCTGGTATTACATGGGCTACTACATGATCATTTTTCTGGCGGGTCTCAACGAGATCCCCCGGGAGCTGTACGAGGCCGCGAAGATCGACGGCGCCGGCCCGTGGACCTCGTTCCGGCAGATCACCTGGCCGCTGCTGAAGCCCACCAGCTTCTTCGTCCTCATCGTCAGCACGGTCGCCGCGATCACCGGCACCTTCGACCTCATCTTCGTGCTGACCGACGGCGGTCCCGCCAACGGCACCGCCGTGGCGATGTTCTACATCTACCAACAGGCGTTCGTCTTCGGCGAGTACGGCTACGCCGCGGCCCTCGGCTCCTTCCTCGTGGTCGTGATGGTCGCCCTGTCCTGGCTGATCTTCAAGGCGACCAAGGGCGGGAGGTTCGACGATGAGCAGTGACACCCTGGCCGACGGCACAGCCGCCCGCCCCGCCCCGCTGCGCGGCCCCGGCCGCCGCCGCACCCGCGCCGGGCTCACGGTGCTGGCCATCGTGCTGTCCGTGCTGAGCATCTTCCCGGTCCTGTGGCTGATCACCTCGGCGCTCAAGCCGGGCCGGGCCGTCACCGACGGCAAGCTGGTCCCCAAGGAGGTCACCTGGGAGAACTTCCGCTACGTCCTCACCGAAGTGGCCTTCGACCGCTGGCTGTGGAACAGCTTCATCACCGCCGCGGTCATCACCATCGTCGCGCTGTTCTTCCACTCGATGGCCGCCTACGCCCTGGCCCGTCTCCGCTTCCCCGGCCGCGACGGCATCTTCGTCGTCATCTTCTCCACGCTGCTGATCACCCCGCCGGTGATCCTCATCCCGCTGTTCATCGTCGTCCGCGAGATGGGCATGCTCGACAGCTACGCGGCCCTCATCATCCCGCCGCTCTTCAACGCCTTCGGCATCTTCCTCCTGCGGCAGTTCTACCTCGGCATTCCGCGGGAGCTGGAGGAGGCGGCGATCGCCGACGGCGCCGGCTACTGGCGGATCTACTGGAGCATCATCCTGCCGCTGTCCCGGCCCATCCTGGCCGCGCTGTCGGTGTTCTTCTTCCTCGCCAACTGGAACGCCTTCGCCTGGCCGCTGGTCGCCACCAGCAGCGAGGACCTGACCGTCACCCAGGTCGGCATCGCGTCCTTCACCACCCAGTACGGCTCGGACTGGAACTACATTCTCGCCGCCGCGGTGGTCGCCGTGATCCCGATGCTCATGCTCTTCCTCTTCTTCCAGCGCCAGATGGTCGAGTCCATCAAGACCTCCGGCCTGAAGTAACGCGCCCCGCGACCCACGGCCGCGCCACCGTCACCACGCATCACAACCGCACGCAATTGGAGGCCAGCCACATGGCACGCATCGGTCTGCTGTCCATCTCCGACGGCCGGGACTACGTCCAGCGGGACGTACGCGAGCACGTCTCCCGCGCCGCGCGCGAGCTGGCGGCCATGCTCGGCGAGGCCGGGCACGAGGTGATCGTCGCGCCCGAGCACGTGGAGTCCAACGTCCTCGCCACCTCGCAGGCCCGCTGGCTCGCCGAGCGGCACGTCGAGGTGACGATCTTCCACCACTCCGTGTGGACGTTCCCGCACTTCACCATGCTGGCCGCCGAGGCCACGCCGGGACCGATCCTGATGGTCGCCAACCTCGACCCGCAGTTCCCCGGCATGGTCGGCCTCCTCGCCGGCGCCGGGGGCCTGGACCAGATCGGCCGCACCCACGCCCGTGCCTGGGGCGATCTCGCCGAGCCGGGGGTACGGGACCGGATCCTCACCCACGTCCGCGCCGGCGCCGCCGTGCAGCGGCTGCGCGGCTCCACCTTCGGCCGGATCGGCGGCCGGCCCATGGGCATGTACACCGCCACCGCCAACACCGACCAGTGGATGAAGGTCTTCGGCGTCGACGTCGAGGAGATCGACCAGTGGGAGATCGTGCGGCGCAGCGAGAACGCCGACGCGGCGCGGGTGAAGAACGCCCGTAGCTGGATCGAACGGCACGCGGCCGGCGTCCACTACGACGGCGACCGGCTCACCCCCGAGCTGCTGGAGCGGCAGATCCGCTCGTACTACGCGATGCGCGAGCTGATCGAGGAGTGGAACCTCGACTTCTCCGGCATCAAGGGCCAGCCGGAGCTGACCGCGCACTTCGCCACGATGGACATCGCCGAGGCGTTCCTCAACGACCCGTACGACTGGGAGGGCCCGAAGGAGACCCATGTCACCTCCACCGAGGCGGACATGGACGCGGCGCTGACGATGCAGGTGCTCAAGCTGCTCTCCGGCGACCCCGTGCTCTTCGCCGACGTCCGGCACTACCACACCGACAAGCAGGTCTGGGACCTGTGCAACTCCGGCCAGCACGCCACCTGGTACGCGGCCCGCTCGGAGGACCCCGCGGAGAACCTGCGGCACGTCAACTTCCTCCCGGAGGTCTTCTACTTCCCGGCCGGCGGCGCCTCCGTCCAGCACCTGGCCGCTCCCGGCGCGATGACCTTCGCCCGGCTGACCCGGCTGCGCGGCGAGTACCGGATGCACGTGATGCGCGGCGAGATGGAGCAGTACGACGCGGAGACCAACGAGCGCATGATGCGGGCCAGCACGTGGGAGTGGCCGCACGCTTTCGCGCGCCTGAACGCCACGGCGGAGGAGTTCCTGACCCGCTTCGGCAGCAACCACATCCACGCGGTCCCCGGCGACTACGTCGCCGAACTCCGCGCGGTCTGTGACCAACTGGGCATCACCTACGACGGCTTCGGAGACTGCCGGTGACCATGGCCGGACAGGCAGGCGCAGAACCCCTGCCGGCGATGCGCGGCATCGCGCAGACCCTCGACACCTTGGAGATCACCAAGGACAATGCCGAGGACGTCCACGCCACGTACGACATGAGCGGGAAGGTCGGCTGACAGACATGGGGCTCCTCCTCGGCATCGACATCGGCACCTCGTCGTCCAAGGGCGTGCTCGTCCGAGGCGACGGCACCCTCGTCGCCCAGGCCGTACGCGAACACGCCACCGCCACCCCGCGGCCGGGGTGGGTCGAGCACGATGCCGAGGAGGTGTGGTGGGCGGACTTCACCGCGCTGAGCGCGGAGCTGACGGCCGCGGCGAGGGAGGGGATCGACGCCGTCGGCGTCAGCGGCATCGGGCCCTGCCTGCTGCCCGTCGACGAGGCCGGCACCCCGCTGCGGCCGGCGATCCTCTACGGCGTCGACACCCGCGCCGGCGCCGAGATCGAGGCGCAGACCGCCCGGTACGGCGCCGACGCGGTCATCGCGCAGTGCGGCTCGCCGCTGACCAGCCAGGCCGTGGGGCCGAAGCTGGAGTGGCTGCGCCGGCAGGAGCCGGAGGTCTACGCCCGCACCCGCCGCTGGTACATGGCCAGTTCGCTGCTCGCGCACCGGCTCACAGGCGCGTACGTCCTGGACCACCACTCCGCGAGCCAGTGCACGCCGCTGTACGACCTGCGCGAGCGGCGCTGGATCGCGGAGCGGTGCGAGGAGATCGCCCCCGGCCTTCAGTGGCCGGAGCTGGTCTGGCCCTCCGACGTCGTCGGTGAGGTCACCCCGGCCGCCGCTGCCGCCACGGGCCTGCCCGCGGGGATCCCCGTCGTCGCCGGCACGGTCGACGCCTGGGCGGAGTCCACGGCGGTCGGCGCCACCGGCGCGGGGGACCTGATGCTCATGTACGGCACGACGATGTTCCTGGTCAACGTCGTCGAGCAGCCGGTGGCCAGCCCGAAGCTGTGGGGCACGGCGGGCGCGTTCGCCGGCACGTACTGCCTCGCCGCCGGCATGGCTACCTCCGGCGCCGTCACCGGCTGGCTGCGCGACCTCACCGGCTCCGACTACGCCACCCTCGTCGCCGAGGCCGCCGCCGTCCCGCCCGGCGCCGAAGGGCTGCTGATGCTCCCGTACTTCGCGGGCGAACGCACCCCCCTCTTCGACCCCGACGCCCGCGGCCTCGTCCACGGCCTCACCCTGCGCCACACCCGCGGCCACCTCTACCGCGCCGCGCTGGAGGCCACCGCGTACGGCGTCCGCCACAACCTCGCCGCGATGACGGAGGCCGGCGGCGTCCCGGCCCGGCTCGTCGCGGTCGGCGGGGGCGCCCGCGAACTGTGGACGCAGATCGTCTCCGACGTCACCGGCCAGGAACAGCAGATCCCCCGTCACCTCGTCGGTGCCGCGTACGGTGACGCATTTCTTGCCGCGGTCGGCGCCGGCAGGGCCGCCCCGCCGGACATCACCGGCTGGAACCCCGTCGAGTCGACGGTGACACCCGACCCCGCGGCGGCCCGCGTCTACGCCCAGCTCTACGAGCACTACCTGGGCCTTTATCCGGCCACGAAGGACATCGCCCACGCCCTCGCCGCCCGCCAGCACGCGGACGCCTGAACGGGGTGGCGGGCACTTATCACGCTTCTGTGACTCCATGGTTGCTTTCCTGCCATCGAAGACGCGACGTTGCTTCGCTAATCTCGTTGAGGCACGACGGGGGCAGGTGGCTCCCCTCCCACAGACGATGGAGGGAACCGCACGATGAAGGCGCGTAGGACAGGCACGGGGGCGGCGGCCGCCGCCGTGACGGCCGCGGTGGCGCTGCTGCTGGCCGGCTGCGGCGGTGACGACGGGGGCTCCTCGTCCGGCAGGATCGAGGGCGCGCAGTCCGGCGACAAGGAGCCGTCCGCCGACCCGTCGGAATCGGAGCCCGGCGCCCCGCAGTTCGACCTCCCGGACGACGTGAAGGTCGAGATCGCCGAGGACACCACGGGGGACGAGAAGAAGGACGCGATCCTGCGGGACCACGGCTACGCGCTGATGGCCCAGCAGGAGGCGTACGCCGCCACCGAGGCCACACCGAACTTCACGCGGTACTGGGACGGCGAGGCCGCCGCCACGTTCGAGGCCGACTTCGCCGAGTACCGCAAGGACGGCATCACCATCACCGGGCTCGACACCTTCTACTTCCGCGAGGTCACCTCACTGAAGGGCGACCGCGCCGTCGTCGCGTACTGCGAGGACCAGAGCAGGGCGTACGTGAAGGACACCGAGACCGGGAAGGTCGACAAGGCCCCGGCCACGCTGAACGCCTTCATCGACGCGCGCGCCACGATGGAGAAGAGCGGCGACGGCTGGAAGGTCGTGGACTACCAGGCAACCAGGGGGAGCAAGGAATGTCGCGACGAAGCCTGACACACCGCACCCTGCGGACCCGCGGGACCGCCACGGTCGCCGCGCTGACCTGCGGGCTGCTGCTCGCCGCCGCCGGCGGGGCGGCTGCGGAGCGCCCCACGGGCACCACCACGCCCGGCGCGGACACCGGTAACGGGGACATCGGCTCCAGCGTGCAGTACCGCTACCACAGCCCGGGCGGCGGCCAGCCGATGACCAGCTCGACCGGCGACTGGTCGCCGCCGGTGTGCTGGTTCGAGCCCCGGTACACCAATGACGCGCTGGCCAAGCACAACGAGGAGATGGAGGACAAGGGCCCGCTGGAGGGTATCGACCACGAGACCGCGGAGAACCGCAAAGAGGAGACCGACGCCCACAAGGACAAGGACGGCATGTGGTGGGAGCGCACCCCCGTCATGTCGCCGCGCTCCTGTGAGATCGGCGAGCTGTGGATCTGGGTGGACCGCGGCGACCCCGACCCGCCCGCCGACGCCGTCGACCCGGAGATCCTCGCGGGCCTGGCGTACGACAGGACCAAGCTCCCGGCGCCGCCGGTCGACCTGAAGCCCAACGAGGACCGCAACGTGGTCAACCTGCCCACGAAGATCGAGTTCAGCGAGCCGCTGGACCGCGTCTGGACGACGGCCAGCCTCGTCAACGCGCAGGCCGGCGTCGACATCGCGGCCACCACCGTCGCCGAACCGGTCTCGCTGCGCATCGACGCCGGCACGGAGAACGCGGACCCGAGCTCCTGCACCTACGACCTGGTGCGGGCGGACGGCGGCTACCAGGTGAACAGCGAGGGCGCCGACTGCAACATCACGTACCGCAAGTCCTCGGGCGAGGGTACGTACCCGCTGGAGGCGCAGATCGTCTGGGACGTGACGTGGAACCCGACGGCGGACCCCGACGGCGGCCCGGTCAACGACGAGCTGCCCGACGGTCTGTCGGTCTCCGAGCAGGACGTGACCGTGAAGGAGATCCAGACGGTCGTCCGCTGACCGTGTCTTCCGCACCGGGCCGCGCCCGGTGCGGAGCAGGACGTCCACGCCGGCGCAGGCCGGCGGGGACGGGCCGGGCGGCGGCGCGCGTGCCGGGGGAACTGCGCGCCGCCGTCCCGCTGCCCGGGATTCAGCAGCTCATGGCCCAGGTGTGGGAGTCGCCGCGGTCGTTGGCGACGCCGTTGTAGCCGACCTCCTGCCCCGGGGTGAGGCAGAGGGTGGCGGCGCCGCCCTGCCAGGCGTCCTCGTAGACGATCACGTGGTCCCTGACGCCGGGCCCGGAGATCCCGTGGTTGGCCCAGGACGAGTCGGTGTCGGCGATCCACGACTCCCACCAGCCGTCGTCACCGGACCAGTTGGCGCGCTGGCCGTCGAAGTTCGCGTGCTCCCAGGTGCAGAACTCGCCGCTCGGGCAGTCCGCGGCGGAGGCCGCGGCGCCGGATCCGACGGCGGCCCCGGCCGCCAGGAGCGTGGCGGCCAGCAGCGCGAGGGGCCCCCGCATCGTCTTGGTCTTCGCCTGTGTCATGAGGGTCTCTTCTCCTTGTCGAGCAGGGTGGTGGCACGCTCCACGGCGTGGGCGCGCAGGCGGTCGTGCGCGGCGACGTCCGCGCGGTGGTCGGCCCGGACCGCGGCCAGGCCGCGGTCCTCGTGGGCGGCGATGGCCTTGAGGTTGTTCACGACGGTGGAGGCCCGGAACCAGCGCTCCTGATCCCCGTACAGCGCGCGCTGCGCCCTGGCCAGGCACCCGTCGGTGTGGGCCCGTACGACGTATCCGGTCGGCAGCTTCTGCGCCAACTCGGCCTCGCCCGCTCCGAAGAGCGCGTCGGAGACCTTGCGCTGCTCCTCCTTGCCGCCCGCCGACCGCCCCGGCCGCGGTGGGCTGAGCCCTTGCCGGGTGAGACAGCGGTCGGTGAGCAACTGCTGCGCGGCGCGTACGGAGTCGTCGTCGCCGAGCGGCGGCGGGCCGCTCGGTGCGGCGCAGCCGGCCACTGCGAGGGCGAGCGCCGCACCGAGGAGGGCGGGGAGGGAACGGGACGTCATGGCCCGGTGCGCCGGGTGTGCGGCTCAGCCGGGCTGGCAGTCGGCGGGCCGGGAGCTGTCCACCCCGTCGATCTTGTTGCCCCAGTCCCAGTTGTCGTCGAACTCGTACGCCCGGATCTCCCGGAAGACGCAGCCGTGCCGGGTCCAGTCGATCGCCCAGACGCTGCCGTGGTGGTCGGACCGGACGGAGTAGGCGTTGGCGTGCAGGCTGCGGGGGAGATCCGCGTACCCGCCGGGCCGGTAGCACCATCCCTCGCCCATCTGCCCCGGCCGGGTCCAGAAGCAGACTTCGCCGGGTCCGGCGGCGCTCGGTGCGGCCTCGGTGGGGACGGCGGCGACGGCCAGGGTGGCGGCGGTGGTCAGGACGGCGAAGAGGAAGGCGCGCAGGCGCATGTGGCAAACCCCCGAGAGTGACGATCTGTGTGCAGACGGTAACCCTTCGTTTCCTCCGGTGTGAAGCGGGAGGTCACCCGAACGGCCCAAGGTGCGGCGGACGCCGCCACCGGCTACAGGCGGACGACGACCAGGGCGGTGTCGTCGGTGAGGCCGGCCGGGGGGAGGAGGTCGGTCAGCAGCGCGTCGGCGAGCTGTTCCGGATCCTCGGTGCCGTGCCGGGCGACCGAACGGGCGAGCCGGGCCAGGCTGATGTCGATGTCCTCGTACCGCCGCTCGATCAGTCCGTCGGTGTACAGCACGAGGACACAGCCGTCGGTGAACGTGGCGTGGGCCTCGGGGCGCTCGGCGTGTTCCGGGCGGGCGCCCAGGGGCGGATCTGTGGCCCGGTCGAGGTAGGTGACGGTGCCGTCCGGATCCCAGAGCACCGGGGGGAGGTGGCCGGCGCTGCTGTAGGTGAGGGACTGCCCGGCCCAGTCGATGAACACGGAGGCGGCGGTGGCGGTCGCTTCGCGGTCGTCCACGGACCGGGCGTACCGGCCGAGTACCTCCAGGGCCTGGGCGGGACCGTCCGCGACGAGCGCGGCGGCGGACAGCGCGCTGCGGAGCTGGCCCATGACGCCGGCCGCCCGCAGGCCGTGCCCGACCACGTCGCCGACGGTCACCACGGTGCGGTCGCCGCCGGGGCGGTCGACGATGTCGTACCAGTCGCCGCAGACGTTCAAGGACGCGATCGCGGGCCGGTAGCGCACCGCGGCCCGGTGGTGCCCGAGCGGGCTGGGCGCGGGCAGCATCGCTTCCTGGAGCTGGAGGGCGACCTCGTGTTCGCGCGCGTGCGCCAGGCGCAGCCGTTCGTTGACCTCCTGCAGTTCCAGGCCCCGGGAGTAGAGGTCGGTCTGGAGGATCTGGGCGCGGTCGTCGCCGCCGCGCGTGCGGATGAGTTCGGTGACCTCCTCGACCCGGTGCAGCAGCAGGGCCACGGACCCGTCCGGCGCGAAGACGGGCACGTTCACGGGGCTCCAGTACCGCTCCTCCCACACCCCGGGCCGGTCCGGGGGGACTCCAGGTCGTAGCGCTGCAGAGCCATGGCGTCGCGCTGCCCGGTGGCCGCGACCCGGCGCAGGGAGGCGGACAGGTTGCGGGTGCCGCTGGCGTCGGGGGCGTCGGGGTTGTCGGGAAAGACGTCGAACACGTAGCGGCCGATCACCTGACTGCGGGTGCGCCCCGAGACCGACCAGTACGCGTCGTTGGCGTCCACGTAGATCAGGTCCGTGCTCAGCAGCGCCACCGCGGTCGGCAGGGCGCGGAAGACGGCCTGATAGTCGATCACGGGTCCGTTCTCCATCAGCCTGCCCCGCGTCGCGTACGTCCGGGTCACGTGTTTCTTCACGCTACGGGCGGACCGCGGGACCGGCCCGTTGGGTTCCGCCGTCCGTGGCCGGGAACGACCCCCGACGCCTACGGCGGCGGGGCCGGAGGCCGCCGGGGGCGGGAGCGCAGGCGCAGGCGGGCACCCCGTTCGTCGGCGGTCAGCAGTTCCCGCTGCTCGCGTTTGAGCGCCGCGTACGCGCCGCGCACGTAGTCCGGGTACGCATCGCCGGGATGCCGGAGATACGCACCGTCGGCCTCGGCTCCCTGTGTGCCCTGGGCGCGGGACACTTCGGCGTACGAGACGTGGGCGCAGAACCTGCGCAGCTCATCGGGCATGGCCTCCTCCCGCAGCAGGTCCCCGTGGGAGAGGATCAGATCGCGCATCTTCACGTTCGCGGGGAACAGCGCGTGATCCAGCCACTTCTTCCACTCGACCGCAAGCGTGTCCTTCGTGCGGTGCCGCTTGCCGGGCAGGCCGGCCGCCATCAGGCCGTGGTAGATGCATTCGTTGACGTCGACGAGCACGTACAGCGGGCCGTAGAGCTCCTTGAGCTGGCTGTTGACGCGCACCAGGCGGGCCTGCCGCCGTTCCGCCTGCATCTGCGCGTACTGGTTCAGCGCGAAGGCGAGAGCCGCGACGATGACGGTCGTGCACGCGCTGATGACGGCCGCGGCCACGCCCGCCTCACCGGCGCCTGCGGGCGGGGAACTGCTCGTCCAGGAAGGTGCTCATGCCCGGGTACGCCCACGTCCGGGAATCCCAGCATTCGATCTCGCCGTCGGGGGCCACGTGCAGCCGGGGCTCCGGCCTCCGCCCCGGCCACTCGGCGTCCAGCGCCCGGTGCAGGTACTCGTCCACGTCCTGGTCCGTGTACCAGTTGGTGTCCGACCGGCGCATGAGGTACACGTCCATGTCCGCGCGGACGGCAAGGCGCAGCTCGTAGCGGAGGAACGCGGCGTTGCGGCGGTCCGCGACCAGGTACCGGGGGTCGCGGGCCAGGAGGGCGACCATGCACCTCGACCGGCCCACGTTCTTCCTGATCCCGTTCAGGATCGCGTCCCTGTTCCTGCTTGCCCCGGGGTTCAGTTGCGTGGTCCAGATGTTCCCGACGGGGATCGTGTGTGCGGGGGGATGACGGTCCGCGATGGTCTGCGGATCGACCCTTTCCCAGGGAGCGTGCCGATGCCATCGCGCGTTCCTCCGGAATCCGTCGAACCTGTTCCTGGTCTGGCGGTCTTCTCCGGTCGCGGCATACATGTTCATCCCGCCGAAGGCGAAGTAGACGGGCAGTTGCGTCGCAGGCATGGTTCCCCCCGGGGTGCCGGCTTCGGCACAGGCAGCTCGTGGCGGGCGGGCCGCAGCGCCGGGGCGCCGCGGTCCCGCGCCGGCACGCGGTCGCCGACCAGGGTGGTCCGGCCGGCGGCCGGCGGCTATCCCGATGGCGCACGGGCTGTACCGAGGGCGAAGCCCTCCTCCCAACCGCCCGCGGCCCCCCTGGTGTTCATGCCTGCGCGGGACCAGACTGCACCTGTCGTCCGCGCTTCGAGGAAGACCGCATCCACGTGTCCGTGCCGCGACCGCACCTGCCGTTATCCCGGTTCCAGCAGATCCGCACCCGGGATCTCGACCAGGCGCGGGAAGTGGTGGGGGACATGTTCTGTCCGCACCGGCTCACCGCCCTGGACGGCACCCCCGCCTTCGACACCCGCTTCCACGCGGCCGTCGCCGGCCGGGTGAGCCTGTGCTACCTGGACTACGGCGGCCGGGTGCACATCACGCCCGAGGCGCAGAGAACGTTCTACCTGGTGCTGATTCCGCTGGCCGGCCACGCCGAACTGGGCGACGGGCGGCTTCGGGCCGCGTACGGCCCCGGGGCGGCGGGGGTGCCCCCGGTGGACCGCGGCTACACGATCCGGGTCGCCGCCGGCAGCCCTCATCTCGTCGTACGGATCGTCCGCGAGCAACTGGAGCGGCATCTGCGCGGGATGCTGGGCCGCCGGTTGCCGGAGCCGGTCCGGTTCGGCCTCGGTATGGACATGGCCGATCCGGCGCTGCGCTCCTGGCGGCGCGTCGTCGACCTGCTCCTCGACGAGATGGACGGCGGCGGCCGTATCCCGCAGCATCCGCTGGCCATGCGCGACCTGGAACGGCTGCTGCTCAGCCAGTTGCTCCTCGGCCAGCCCCACAACTACTCCGCTCTCCTCCGCGAGCCTCCCCGCGACGCGCCGCCGAAGGCGATCCGCGTGGCGGCCGAGCTGATCGAGGCCCACGCGGGGGAGGAACTCACCGTGGAGGACATCGCCGAGGCGGTGGGCATCGGCGTACGCGCCCTGCAGGCCGGCTTCCGCCGCCACCTGGACTCCACGCCGACGCGCTTCCTGCGCGACATCCGGCTCCGGCGCGTACGGCAGGAGCTCGCCGCGGCCGACCCCGCCACGACGAAGGTCACCGACGTCGCCGCGCGCTGGGGTTTCGTCCACCCCGGCCACTTCTCCGTGTACTACCGCCGGCGGTTCGGCGAGCCGCCGTCCGCCACGCTGCGCCGCTGAAGCGGCCCGGGCCCCACGGCGTTCAAGGGCCGTCCGACCGGGGTGACCGCCCGTGTCACGGCGCGGTGGCCCCCGACGGGAGCCGCCCCCGCGTCCGCGGCACGTCACGCGGCGAGTTCCGCCGGCAGCGGCTCGGCGTGCAGCACCGTCAGCCCCGACACCGCCCGCGTCAGGCAGACGTAGAGCCGCCGCAGCCCGGTGCGGGTGTCCGGTTCCGCCGCGACGATCGCCGCCGGGTCGTCCAGCACCACGTAGTCGTACTCCAGGCCCTTCGCCAGCGACGCCGGCACCAGCGTCAGCCGCGCCTCCGACGTCGTCTCCTCACCCGGCGACAGGAACGGCAACCCCGCCGCGGCCAGCGCCGCTCCCAACGCGGCCACCCGCCCGTCCGCCGCGATCAGGCCCACCGAGCCCTCCCGGCTGTGCAGTACCGACGCGCACGCCTCCGCCACCGTCCCGTCGAGCGCCGCCTCCGGCACCCTGCGCACCGACAGGTCCCCCGCCGACTCCCTGATCGACGTCGCCTCCGCCAGCCCCGGCGCGATCGACGGCAGCAGCCGCGACGCGTACGCGATCACCTCCCGCGGCACCCGGAACCCCTGCGTCAGCTCCTCCACCACCGCGCCCGGCTTCCCCAGATGCCCCAGCGCCGTCTTCCAGCTCTCGGTCGCCCAGGGCGTCGTCCCCTGCGCGATGTCCCCCAGCACCGTCGCCGACCCGGTCGAGCACCGCCGTCCCACCGCCCGGTACTGCATCGGCGAGAGGTCCTGCGCCTCGTCCAGCACCACGTGCCCCAGCGAGGGCGTCCGCTCCACCACGTCCCGCGCCTCGTCGATCAGCACCGCGTCCGCCGCCGACCACCGCGCCGACCGCACGCCCCGCGGCGGCTTCTCCCACAGCAGCAGCCGCTGCTCGCCGGCGTCGAGGATCCCCTCCGCGTGCGCGGCGAGGAAACCGGCGTCCGACAGCAGCCGCAGCACCACCTTCACCGGGTCCACCGCGGGCCAGACCGCCTTCACCGCCGCCTTGACGGCCGCGTTGCGCGCCACCGCGTCCTGCACCCGGTCGTCCGGCGCCTCCCCGGCGCGCTCCATCCGTACGAGCACCGCGTGCGCGATCCGCTGCGGCAGCGCCTCGCGCGCCGAGTTGTAGCGGATGTCGCGCTCCAGCAGCTCCCGCACCAGCTCCTCCACCTCGTACGCGGGCACCCGCCACCGCCGCGACCCGCGCACCACCACCACCGGCTCCGTCGGCATGGTCACCCCGGCGCGCACCGCGCGCCGCAGCACCTCCGCCATCCGCGCGTCGCCCTTGAGCCGCGCCACCCCGGCCGGGTCCGTCCCCCGTACCTCCACGTGCGCCACCAGCTCCGCCACCGTCGCCTGCTTGACGTCCAGCTCACCCAGCGTCGGCAGCACCTGCTCGATGTACCGCAGGAAGGAGTCGTTCGGCCCGATCACCAGCGTCCCCGTACGCGCCAGCCGCTCCCGGTGCGCATACAGCAGGTACGCGACCCGGTGCAGCCCCACCGCGGTCTTCCCCGTCCCGGGCGCCCCCTGCACGCACACCGTCCCGCCGATCTCCGCCCGCACGATCTCGTCCTGCTCCGGCTGGATCGTCGCCACGATGTCCCGCATCGGCCCGACACGTGGGCGCTCGATCTCCCGCTGGAGCAGCGCGCTGGTCTTCGCCTCCTCGGCCGGGTCGGTCAGGTGCTCGTCCTCGTAGGCCGTGATCTCCCCGCGGTCGTACCCGAAGCGCCGCCGCAGGGACACGTCCATCGGGTCCTTCGTCGACGCCCGGTAGAACGGCTGCGACACCGGCGCCCGCCAGTCGATCACCATCGGATCGCCGTCGGCGTCGTGCACGTGCCGCCGCCCGATGTAGAAGTTCTCGCCGGGGTCCCCTTCCGCCTTCTCCGCCCCGGGGGCGTGGGCGTAGTCGAGCCGGCCGAAGAAGAGCGGGGTGTCGGCCAGGTCGGCGAGCGCCTTGATCCGCTGGTCGATCTCGGACTGGAGCACCTCGGCGTTGACCCAGTTCGCGGTCACGTCGGTGATGTCCAGCGCCTCGGCGTCGGCACGCATGGCGCGCAGGGCGGCACGGGACGCGGCGAGGTGGGCGCGCTCGCGTGCGAGGGGCGCGGCGGGGGCGGCGGGGGCTGGAGGAGTGGGGTCGGACATGGTGGAACAAGCCTCCGGCGGCTGGCGGTATACGGTCACGAGTGGCGTAGGCCGCCGGTTTCCGACCGGCTGGCGGCACTCCCGGCGCGCGCAAACAGCCGGGGAGGCGGGGGCAGACGCGCGAGCTTACGCGCGGGCCGCGGGCGGGTCCAACCGATTTCTCCGCGGGAGGCGAATGGCCGGTACTGCGCTGGCCCCGGCCGCGCGTACGCAGTTGTCTGTACGCCGACAATGTCTCACCCGCTACGGACCGAAGGAGCCCGCAGCATGCGCAGAAGACGGTTATCCGCCACCCTGGCCGCCCTCACCCTGGCCGCCGCCCTCGGCACCACCGCCACAGCCGCCGCCGCCCCGGCCGACGCCGGCACCACCGCCGTGCCCGTCTGCGCCGACGGGTACGTCTGCGTCCACCACGACGGCGTCATCACCCTCGTCCCCGAGGGCGCCGACCACACGTTCGACCCCGCCGTGAGGCTGGTCGCGGCCGTCAACTCCACCAAGACCGGATACTGCCTCACCGGCACTTTCAACCGCGGCCTGGGCGCGGGCGAGACCTGGGAGCCGGCCTCCGGCTATGCCCTCTCCCGCCTGGCCCCCTCGGGATCGGGATTCTGCCTGACCGAGGACTGACGGCCGACGACTGACGGCCGGCCGCCGGTCGCGCTCGCGGGCGGCTCGCGGTGCACACGCGTCGATCGCCACAAGCCGGCACCACGTCCCTGTTTCCCATGCAGAATGTGCGCGTGGCGACCGACGTATCCCCTGAATGGCGCCTCGGTGACGTGATCCTCGATCTCTACGAGGTCCTCGGCGTGATCCGCACCGGAGGCATGGGGCTGGTGCACCGCGTGCTGCACCGCGGGTGGAACGCGGAACTGGCCGTGAAGTCCCCCCGCCCCGACGCACTCGCCGGCGGCAGGGGACTGGACGACTTTGAGGCGGAGGCCGCGACCTGGGCCGGTCTCGGCGAGCATCCGCACACCGTGACCTGCGTGTACGTCCGCAGGCTGGACGGCGTGCCCCGGGTCTTCGCGGAATGGCTGGACGGCGGCAGCCTGGCCGACGCCGTGCGCCGCGGCCGTCTCTACACCGGCGGACACCGCGAGGTGCTGCACCGCATCCTCGACATCGCCGTGCAGACCGCGTGGGGGTTGCAGCACGCGCACAGAAACGGCCTCGTCCACCAGGACGTCAAGCCCGCCAACGTGCTGCTGACTCCCGGCGGTACGGCCAAGGTGACCGACTTCGGGCTGGCCAGGGCGCGGGTCGCGGCCGGTGAAACCGGCGGCACCGGCTCCGCGGACGCGAGCGTCGTGGCCGGGTACGCCGGGATGACCCCGGCCTACTGCTCGCCCGAGCAGGCCCAGGCCGCCGGCTGGACGCCGTTGTCCGGACGGCCGCGGACACCGCTGGGCCGGGCGACCGACACCTGGTCGTGGGCGCTGACCGTGCTGGAGATGTTCACCGGCCGCGCGCCCTGCCGGTACGGGTACACCGCCGCCGAGGCGTTCGAGGCGTTCCTCACCGACGGCGCCGGGAGACCGGACCCGCGCATACCGCCGATGCCGCAGGGGCTGGCGGCGCTGCTCCGCCGCTGCTTCACCCAGGATCCGGCGCGGCGGCCGAGGGACATGGGCGCGCTGGCCGGCGACGTGGCCGCGGTCTACGCCGAGGCCCTCGGCGAGCCGTACCCCAGGCCGGAGCCGCGGACGGCCGTGCGGCTCGCGGACGAGCTGTCCAACCAGGCCCTGTCGATGCTGGACCTCGGGCGCGACTTCCGGGCCGAGACGCTGTGGCGCCGGGCCACCGAGGCCGACGCCCGCCACCTGCACGCGACGTACAACCGTGGCCTGCACCGGTGGCGCAGCGGGCAGTCCACCGACGCCCAGTTCGTCGCCGACCTGGAGGCCGCCTGCGCCGCCCGGCCCCGCGACTGGACGGGCCCGTACCTGCTGGGCCTGGTGCATCTGGAGCGCGGCGACGCACCCGCCGCGCGCCACACTCTCCGGACCGCGGCCGGACACGCCCCCGGCGGCACCCCGGAGATCACCGCCGCCCTGGCGGCGGCCGACAACGCCCCCCGGCACGAGGCGCCGGTGGTCCTCGCCCGGAACGGCCAGGGGGTGTGTGCGGTGGCCATGACCCAGGACGGCACGACCGCGCTCTCCGCCGGCCGCGGCACGCTCCGGGTGTGGGACCTGACCGCCCGCCGCTGCGTACGGGAGATCGCCACCCCGGACGACGGGCCCGGCGGACACCCCGTCACGGATCTGGCGATCGACGCGGAAGGCACCCGGGCGCTCTCCGCCGAGGAGGGCGGCCCCGTACGCGTCTGGGATCTCGCCACCGGCCGGCTCGACCGCGCCCTCACCGACCCGGCCGAGCCCGGGCAGAGCCCCTCCGTCCAGGTCGCCCTGAGCGCGGACGGCCGCGTCGCCCTGTCCCTGCACGCGGACGGAGCCGTCCGGACCTGGGACGTCTCGTCCGGTCGCCGCCTGCACACGCGCACGCAGGGCACGGAGGGCGGCGGCTACTTCCGGTCGGCGGGGATCAGCGCCGACGGCCGCACCGCGCTCGGACTCGCCCGGCAGCCCGATGCCGGACAGCCGTGGGACGCCGGCGCCGCCGAGGTGTGGGACACCGCCACCGGCCGTGTGCTGCGCACGTTCGGCAACGGATGCGTTATCGCATGGCTGACCGCCGACGGCCGCACGGTGGTCGCCCAGGAGGGCCGCTACGAGGAGGCCCGCGTCCGCGTCTGGGACGTGGCGACCGGCCGGGAACGCTGCACCGTCGACCGCCCCGGCGGCAGGGGCTACACCTTCGCCGTGAGCGGCGACGGCCGCCACGCCGTCTCCACCCGCGGCGACAGCGTCCAGCTCTGGGAACTGACCACCGGGCGGTGCCTCCAGACCTGGCCGTCGGAGACGCAGTTCCCCGACTGGGAGGAACTGGCCGTCGCCCTCAGCGGCGACGGCCGCTTCGCGCTGCTGGGCGCCGACTCGGGCACGCTCATCCTGCGCGAGGTGGCGTCCGCGGGCCCGGCCGCCCCATGGAGCTACGCCCGCCCGCGACCCGCCGAGGACCGGCGGCGCGAGAGCGAGGCGGCCGGCCTGGCCCTGGAGCGGACCGCGGAACTGGTCGCGGACGGCCGCGTCCCCGCCGCCGCCGAGGAGATACGCCGGGCCCGGACCCGGGTCGGCCACCAGCGCCACCGCGCCCTGCTGGACCGCTGGCAGGACCTCGCCCGGTACGGACGCCGCACAAGGTTGCAGGACGCGTGGCTGCGCGACGTCCTGCCCACCGTGGGCCAGTACCGCTCCGTGAGCTGCGGTACGGCGGTGAGCGACGACGGCTCGCGCGCCCTGGTGAGCAACGAGCACGGCACCGTCCGGGCATGGCACCTGGGCGGCGGACGCCACCGCACCATGCAGGGTCACACCGGACACGTCCCGGCCCTCGCCGTCAGCGCGGACGGAGAAACGGCCCTGTCAGCCGGTGCGGACGCCACCGTCCGGGTCTGGGAGGCGGCCTCAGGGATCTGCCGGCACGTGCTGCGCGGTCACACCGGCGCGGTGCGACACGTGGCCGTCAGCGCGGACGGCCGCGTCGGGCTCTCCGGCGGAGACGACGCCGTCCTTCGCGTCTGGGACCTGACCACCGGCGCATGCCGCCGGGAACTCACCGACCACCACGCGGCCGTCACCGCCCTGCTGCTGGGCGCCGACGGACGGTACGCGGTCTCCTGCACCGCATCCGCGGGCGACGGTCCGCGGATCTGGGACGTGCAGACCGGACACTGCATACGTGCCCTGCCACCGGGCCCCGGCCGCACGGGCCTCGCCCTGAGCCACGCCGGTGACGTGCTGTTCTCCTGCGCTCAGGACGGCACCCTCCAGGTGTGGGACACCTCCACCGGCCGCTGCCGCCACACGATGCCCGGCGCCCCCGGGACGACCGTGGCGATCTCCGGGGACGGCGGGACCGGGATCTCGACGACCAGGGACGACACGACCAAGACCATGACGGTCTGGGACCTGCGCACCGGCCGGGGCCGCCCTCTCGGCACCTACGAGGGCCCGAACGCCCCCGGGCTCAGCACGGACGGCCGGTTCGCCGTCACCGGCGGCTGGGACGGCCTGGTGCGGGTGTGGGACCTCGCGGGCGGCGGCTGCCTGCGCGAGCTGGAAGGGCACGACGGCATCGTGGAGAGGCCGTGGATCAGCGGCAACGGCCATGTCGTCACCACATTCGACAGCCAGGGCGCCGCGCGGGTGTGGGAACTGGACTGGGAGTACGAGTTCCCGGCGCAGGACGGCGGGTGAGGCGACCGCCGGGGGCGGCGTCAGGCGGTGGGGAACTCCTCACGCTTGACGGCGTCGACGAAGGCGGCCCAGGCGGTGGGGGTGAAGGCCAGGCGAGGGCCGCCGGGGTCCTTCGAGTCGCGGACGGGGACGGTGGTGGGGGTGGTGGCCACCTCGATGCAGTCGCCGCCGTTGTCGTGGCTGTAGCTGCTCTTACGCCAGGTCATGGCCATGCTGCCTGTATCCCTCCATGAACTCGCCGATGAAGGCGGCGGATTCGCGAGCCGACATAGCGTCAGCCCTGAGCACATCATAGGTCCGCAGGTGATGCTCGAAGGCCGTTGGATTTGCGCTGAAGTACCCACGGTCAAGTGCCTCTGCGTAGGCCCATTTTTCGTCGTCGGGCAGCGTGAGCAACGACATCGAGCCGCGTGGGCGGATGAGTTCGGGTCGGTTGGCCGGGGCCACCTGGATCTGGATGTTGCTCCGCTGACCTGCGGCGAGCAGGTGCTCGCACTGCTCTTGCATGACCTCGGGGCTACCAACGACGTTGCGCAGGCAGCTCTCATCGATGACAGCGATGTACAGCGGGCCTTCAGGGGAAAAGAACCTTTGCTGGCGGCTGAGTCTGGCTCGTACGCGTTCCTCGACTTTCTCCTCGTCTTCGGTGACGCGAGTGAACAGTGCTTGGGCGTACCGCTCATTCTGCAGCAGACCCGGTACGACTCCCTCCTGATACGCCCGCAACGACAGGCACTCCGCGTCCATCTGTGCCCGCCGTTCGAACCAATTCGGGTGTGCCACATCCGGGTACCAGTCGACCTTCAGCCACAGTCGCGCTAACAGACCGTTACCCCCCAGCACATCGTCGCACTTCTCCGCGAACGTGTCCGGCGGGACGCTCGTCCCCGCCTCGACCCTCGCGACGTACGACCGGTCGCAGGGGATCGGCCTCGCCAGCTCCGCCTGTGTCATGCCTGCTGCCTCGCGCAGGTGTTTCAGCACGTCGCCGAACATCTCGGCGGTCGTGCCGGTCGCGCGGTGCATGGCGTTCCGTGGGGTCATGCGTGCCTCCCCGTTCAAGTCACGTCTGTCACGTGCCGGGCCTTGCACCCGGCCACTCCGCTCCGAAAACCTTTCACCACGCAGCGTAACCGAGCGCTACGACAATACAGCTGTAAATCCCAAAGTGTCACCGTAATTCTGGAGTTGGTGTGGATGGCCGAGCATGGAGCGTGCAGTTCGGAGGGGATGGCGCGCGAGTGGTCGATGGGGTACGTGATGGCGCACCGGTCCGTGCCGCTGGTGAGGGTGCACGTGCGGCGGCAGTTGGCGCTGTGGGGGTGGGGCGGGGACGCGTACGACGCGGCGGTGGTGGTGTCGGAGCTGGTGACGAACGCGATCCAGTACGGGCGGCGGATCGGGCGGCGGGTGTGGGTGCGGCTGGCCGTACGGGAGGACGGGTCGCTGGTGATCGACGTGTCGGATCCGCAGGAGACGCTGCCGCCGCGGGTGCTGGATCCGTCGCCGCCGGGGCCGGAGGACGAGCGGGGGAGGGGGCTGTTCCTGGCGCGGGGGCTGGGGGCGGAGCTGTCGTGGTTTCCGCGCGAGTTCGTCGGCAAGACGGTGCGGGCGAGGCTGGAGCCGACGCCGGTGGGGGAGCGGGCGGAGGACGGGGAAGTCGGGGGAACCCTGAGACTTCCGTAGGGGTGCGGCTGGCCCCTGGGTCGTAGAGCGGGGGCCGTGGGATTCCCTCCGCGGGCCGAGGTTTTTGCAGGTGAACCCCGGCACGCTGGAAGCATGAGCAGCGCTTCCATCGCCCCGCCGAGCGGGGCAGCAGACAGCCCGCGGGCCACCGACGCCCCGCAGCCCGACAGCGCGCACATCGCGACGGTGGCCGCGCGTGCGACGAGGAACCGCCTGCACACGGCGTGGCGGGCGGTCACCGCCTTCGGCGGTGCGGTGGTCTCGGTGGTCGTCCTGGGGGAGTACGCGGACCGCTGACCGACAGACGGCTGCGGCCCTCGCGACCACTGCGGCCTTCCGCGACCACCGCGCCCTCCCCTCGGCCTCCGCCGGCGGGCGGTGCAGGGGCCGGCCGACGGCGGAGCGCCGGGGGTCCTACTCGAAGTACGACGCCGTCGTGCAGTGACCGCCTTCGGGGTTGACGCCGGGACTGTCGAGCAGGTCGATGCCCCAGGGTTGCTCGCCTTGCCCGAGGTGTCCGTGCAGCGGCCGTACGGGCTGTCGCCGCCGGTCGGCTTGCTGAACGTGTAGAAGTCACCGCGCCGGACGGGCGCCGAGGAACCGGAGAGGTCGCCGTTCAGGTCAATCGCCGATCGTTGTCATCCGTGTCGATATCTCGTATCGGCCCTTTCCGGGCAGCACTGGACGGCCTCCCGGCCTGGACGGCCGGGAGACTCGGTGGGGATCCATGCGTGAGGGGAGAGGGCTCCCGGCGGCCGGAGGACCGTGGGGAGGAGGCCGGCCGCCGGGAGGTTGGAGGGCGCCGCGGACTCAGGTCTGGCAGGCGCTGCTGCTGGTCGAGTGCGAGAGGATCACCTTGGCCTCGGTGAAGGTGGACTTGGCGCCGTCGGCGCCTCCGTTGGTGCAACCGACGCGGCCGGAGTATCCGGCATTTTTGAAGTACGTCACCGACCCCATGGAGTTGGGCATGACGCGGACCGAACGGACCATCGGGAAGATGCCGCTGGCCCACGAGCACTGCACATCGCCGCCCTTCCAGTTCTCGTCGTCCGACCGGGCCGGCCACGCACACCGCTGGCCCTGGCCGCCGGTGCCGCTGTAGAAGCAGACGGAGTTCGAAGGACAACTCCACGCCTTCGCTTCGGCCGCCGACGCCTGGGCCGGCAACGCCGGCCCGAGGGCGACGGCAAGGCCGATGGTGCCGAGGGTGGTGAGAATCTTTCGCATGACTTCTCCTGGTATCGAAACCCGAGGTAACTCCTCCGTGCCGCTCGGGTGAGCGGGGAGGAACGGGCGCGGTTTGTTTCCGTCGTGCGTGGTGGAGCGGCGAGCCACCGCCCGCCGCGCCGCGCGCGCCGTTGCGCACACCGGGGTCGGCGGCGCGGGGCGGGCCTCGGCGCGGGGCGCGCCGAGGGGGCCGGTGAGGGCGGGTGGTTGGCGACGGAGATGGAGCGGAGGCTCGTACGAAAAGGACTCTAAGAGCAAGGGGCACTGATCCGGCAGTTGCCACATTGCTCAGATCGCCGCAGGTGACTGTGCACGCTGCTCATGCGGCGGAGGCTGGGGCGGGTGTCCCGGGGCGGGGCAGGCGGGTCCGCGGAAGCGCGGGGGTGTCCCAGAGCCGACCCGCGGAAGCGCGGGGGTGTCCCAGAGCCCACCCGCGGAAGCGCGGAGGTGTCCCAGAGCCCACCCGCGGCAACGCGGAGGTGTCCCAGAACTTGTCCGCTCCAGCGCCGGGGTGCCCCAGAGTCGTCCGCCGTCCCCTGGCCCGCTTCCACCTCTGGCCCGCCTCGGATGCGCCCAGCCCTCCATCTCCCCTCACGCCCGCCCAAGGGTATGCGCCTGCTCTGACAGTGGGCCCGGGTCGCCGGTGTCGGCGGCTGGCCGGCGGGGTGGGTGGAGCGGGTGCGGGGGCACGCGCTGGGGCGGAGGCTGGTCCGCGGGGTGGGCCGGGAACGAGGGGAGCGGGGGTACGGCGGTGTGCTCAGTCGTCGGGTATCGCGGGCGGCGTCGTGGGCGCCGTTGTTCGCCTCGAACCGCACG